>NZ_JANCLM010000019.1:0-103164 GCF_024259445.1 Pseudomonas sp. DVZ6 | reverse complement strand
GGGCCGCTTTGCGGCCGTTTCGCGGCACAAGGCCGCTCCTACAGGAACAACGCGATCCTTGTAGGAGCGGCCTTGTGCCGCGAAAGGGCTGCAAAGCAGCCCCAATCAAGCAATATCACTTCTCTTCTTTGGTGGCCACCGGCGCTGGCGGCGGCCGCAGCCCCACCTCGGCCACCAGCTTCAGCTGCTGCCCATTGCGCACCACCTCGATGGTGATCTTCTCATTGGGCTTGATCCGCGCCACTTGGTTCATCGATTTGCGCCCGTCACCGGCCGGCTCGCCATTGATGCTCAGGATCACATCGCCCAGTTGCAGCCCCGCGCGCGCCGCCGGGCCATCGCGGAAGATACCCGCCACGACAATGCCCGGGCGGCCCTGCATGCCGAACGACTCGGCCAGTTCCTGGCTCAGCGGCTGCACTTCAATGCCCAGCCAGCCACGGATCACCTGGCCGTGCTCGACAATCGACTTCATCACCTCCAGCGCCAGCTTGACCGGGATGGCGAAGCCGATGCCCTGGGAGCCGCCGGACTTGGAGAAGATCGCCGTGTTGATGCCCACCAGGTTGCCGTTGGCATCCACCAGCGCGCCGCCGGAGTTGCCCGGGTTGATCGCAGCGTCGGTCTGGATGAAGTCTTCGTAGTTGTTCAGGCCCAGCTGGTTGCGACCGGTGGCGCTGATGATGCCCATGGTCACGGTCTGGCCGACGCCGAACGGGTTGCCGATGGCCAGGGTCACGTCACCGATGTGGATGTTGTCGGAGCGGCCGATGGTGATCGCCGGCAGGCTCTTGAGGTCGATCTTCAGCACCGCCAGGTCGGTTTCCGGATCGCTGCCGATCACCCGGGCGAGGGTCTCGCGGCCGTCCTTGAGGGCCACGACGATCTGGTCGGCGCCGCTGGTGACGTGGTTGTTGGTCAGCAGGTAGCCTTCCGGGCTCATGATCACCGCCGAGCCCAGGCTCGACTCCCAGCGCCGCTGCTTGGGCAGGTTGTCGCCGAAGAAACGACGGAACTGCGGGTCTTCGAACAGCGGGTGGGCGCTCTTGTTCACCACCTTGGTGGTGTACAGGTTGACCACCGCAGGCGCGGCCAGGGTCACGGCATCGGCGTAGGACACCGGGCCCTGCATGATCTTCGTGGTTTGCGGGGCCTGCTGCAGGTTGACGTCCTGGCTGGGCAGGCCGACCCATTGCGGGAAGCGCTGGATGATCAGGATGGCGATCAGCACACCGGTGAGCAGGGGCCAGCCGAAGTAACGCAGAGCCTTGAACATGAATGAATCCTGGGAGTAGGGCGGGGGCCTTGTCAGTTCGGCCCGGGGCGAGCGCGCGCGATCATACACGTGAAAAAACCGGACGGCGACGGTTGGTGTATCGCGGGGCAAGCCCGCTCCCACGCCGTTCGCGCACGGCGTGGGAGCGGGCTTGCCCCGCGAAGGGGAGAACCTGACAGCGGTTCCCCCGAAACCGGCGACGGCCCATAATGGCGGCCATTATAGGGCCTCGCGCCCTGGTGCAACGCCGAATTCGAGGAGATTTTTCATGGCCGTCGCCCTCAATACCCTGGTCGAGGAAGCCGAGCGCTACCTGGGCAGCGCGAAGATCCAGGACTACTGCCCCAACGGCCTGCAGGTCGAAGGCCGCCCCCAGGTCAGCCGTATCGTCAGCGGCGTGACCGCCAGCCAGGCGCTGCTGGACGCGGCGGTCGAGGCCGAAGCCGACCTGGTGCTGGTGCACCATGGCTACTTCTGGAAGGGCGAGAACCCGTGCATCACCGGGATCAAGCAGCGGCGCCTGAAGACCCTGCTCAAGCACGACATCAGCCTGCTGGCCTTCCACCTGCCGCTGGACGTACACCCGGAAGTGGGCAACAACGTGCAGCTGGCGCGCCAGTTGGATATCACGGTCGAAGGCCCGCTGGACCCGAACAATCCCAAGGTGGTCGGCCTGGTCGGTTCGCTGGCGGAACCGGTGTCGGCGCGGGACTTTGCCCGCCGGGTGCGCGAGGCGCTGGGGCGTGAGCCGCTGGTCGTCGAGGGTGAGCAGATGATCCGCCGGGTCGGCTGGTGCACCGGCGGTGGGCAGGGCTACATCGACACCGCCATCGCCGCCGGGGTCGACCTGTTCATCAGTGGCGAGGCGTCGGAGCAGACCTTCCACAGTGCCCGCGAGAATGGCGTGAGCTTCATTGCCGCCGGGCACCACGCCACCGAACGCTATGGCGTGCAGGCGCTGGGCGATTACCTGGCGCGGCGGTTCGCGGTCGAGCACCTGTTCATCGATTGCCCGAATCCGATCTGATGATGCAGATGTCGTTCCTGTAGGAGCGGCCTTGTGCCGCGAAAGGGCTGCGCAGCAGCCCCAGGATTTCAGCGTTGATGCATAAATCGCCGGGGCTGCCTTGCAGCCCTTTCGCGGCACAAGGCCGCTCCTACAGGGCCCAAACCCCCAGTCATATCGTTAGATTGTTTCGATCTAGGCAGCCTCCTAAATAGAATCAGGTGCTGTGATAAAGTGGCTCGCTCGAACACGGCCCGCAGGCCGTCCATAAGATCGTTTTTCGTGAGTAGCCATGGTCGACAATCTGACGCACTTGAAACAGCTGGAGGCGGAGAGCATCCACATCATCCGCGAGGTGGCCGCCGAGTTCGACAACCCGGTGATGCTGTACTCGATCGGCAAGGATTCCGCGGTCATGCTGCACCTGGCGCGCAAGGCGTTCTTCCCGGGCAAGCTGCCGTTCCCGGTGATGCACGTCGACACCCAGTGGAAGTTCCAGGAGATGTACCGCTTCCGCGACAAGATGGTCGAAGAGATGGGCCTGGAGCTGATCACCCACGTCAACCCCGAGGGTGTGGCGCAGGGCATCAACCCGTTCACCCATGGCAGCTCCAAGCACACCGACATCATGAAGACCCAGGGCCTGAAGCAGGCGCTGGACAAGCATGGCTTCGACGCCGCCTTCGGCGGTGCGCGCCGTGACGAAGAGAAGTCGCGGGCCAAGGAGCGCGTCTACTCGTTCCGTGACAGCAAGCACCGCTGGGACCCGAAGAACCAGCGCCCGGAGCTGTGGAACATCTACAACGGCAAGGTCAACAAGGGCGAGTCGATCCGCGTGTTCCCGCTGTCGAACTGGACCGAGCTGGACATCTGGCAGTACATCTACCTCGAAGGCATCCCGATCGTGCCGCTGTACTTCGCCGCCGAGCGCGAAGTGATCGAGAAGAACGGCACCCTGATCATGATCGACGACGAGCGCATCCTCGAGCACCTGAGCGACGAGGAGAAGGCGCGCATCGTCAAGAAGAAAGTGCGTTTCCGTACCCTGGGCTGCTACCCGCTGACGGGCGCGGTCGAGTCTGAAGCCGAGACCCTGACGGACATCATCCAGGAAATGCTCCTGACCCGAACGTCCGAGCGCCAGGGCCGCGTCATCGACCACGATGGCGCCGGTTCCATGGAAGACAAAAAACGCCAAGGCTACTTCTAATTTCAGGGTTTCCTCATGTCGCACCAATCCGATTTGATCAGCGAGGACATCCTCGCCTACCTGGCCCAGCACGAGCGTAAAGAGCTGCTGCGCTTCCTGACCTGTGGCAACGTGGACGACGGCAAGAGCACCCTGATCGGGCGCCTGCTGCACGACTCGAAGATGATCTACGAGGACCACCTCGAGGCCATCACCCGCGACTCGAAAAAATCCGGCACCACTGGCGAGGAAGTCGACCTGGCGCTGCTGGTGGACGGCCTGCAGGCCGAGCGCGAGCAGGGCATCACCATCGATGTCGCCTACCGCTACTTCTCCACCGCCAAGCGCAAGTTCATCATCGCCGACACCCCGGGCCACGAGCAGTACACCCGCAACATGGCCACCGGCGCGTCCACGTGCGATCTGGCGATCATCCTGGTCGATGCCCGCTACGGCGTACAGACCCAGACCCGCCGGCACAGCTACATCGCCTCGTTGCTGGGCATCAAGCACATCGTCGTCGCGGTCAACAAGATGGACCTCAAGGGCTTCGACGAGCAGGTCTTCGAGTCGATCAAGGCCGACTACCTGAAGTTCGCCGAGGGCATCAACCTCAAGCCGAGCAGCCTGCACTTCGTGCCGATGTCGGCGCTCAAGGGCGACAACGTGGTCAACCGCAGCGAGCGTTCGCCGTGGTACACGGGCCCGGCGCTGATGGAGATCCTCGAGACCGTCGAGATCGCCGCCGACCGCAACGTCACCGACCTGCGTTTCCCGGTGCAGTACGTCAACCGTCCGAACCTGAACTTCCGTGGCTTCGCCGGCACCATCGCCGGTGGCGTGGTGCACAAGGGCGACGAGATCGTCGTGCTGCCGTCGGGCAAGAGCAGCCGGGTCAAGTCCATCGTCACCTACGAAGGTGAACTGGAGAACGCCGGCCCCGGCCAGGCCGTGACCCTGACCATGGAAGACGAGATCGACATCTCCCGTGGCGACCTGCTGGTACATGCCGACAATGTACCGTCGGTCACCGACCAGTTCGATGCCATGCTGGTGTGGATGGCCGAGGAGCCAATGCTCCCGGGCAAGAAGTACGACATCAAGCGCGCCACCAGCTACGTGCCGGGCTCGATTGCGAGCATCACCCACAAGGTCGATGTGAACACCCTGGAGCAGGGCGCCGCCAGCGCGCTGCAGCTCAACGAGATCGGCCGGGTCAAGGTCGCGCTGGACAGCGCCATTGCCCTGGACGGCTACGAGAGCAACCGCACCACCGGCGCGTTCATCGTCATCGACCGCCTGACCAACGGCACCGTCGGCGCCGGCATGATCATCGCCCCGCCGGTACTGCCGCACGGCAGCACCGGTCAGCACGGCAAGCTGGCCCATGTGTCGACCGAAGAGCGCGCCCTGCGCTTCGGCCAGCAGCCGGCCACCGTGCTGTTCAGCGGCCTGTCCGGCGCCGGCAAGAGCACCCTGGCCTACGCGGTGGAGCGCAAGCTGTTCGACATGGGCCGTGCGGTCTATGTGCTCGATGGCCAGAACCTGCGCCACGACCTGAACAAGGGCCTGCCGCAGGATCGCGCCGGGCGCACCGAGAACTGGCGCCGCGCCGCCCATGTGGCGCGCCAGTTCAACGAAGCCGGCCTGCTGACCCTGGCTGCGTTCGTTGCCCCGGATGCCGAAGGCCGCGAGCAGGCCAAGGCGCTGATCGGCAAGGAGCGCCTGGTCACGGTCTACGTCCAGGCGTCGCCGCTGGTGTGCCGTGAGCGTGATCCACAGGGGCTGTACGCGGCCGGTGGCGACAACATTCCGGGCGAGAGCTTCCCGTTCGATGTGCCGCTGGATGCGGACCTGGTGATCGACACCCAGTCGGTCAGTGTCGATGAAGGTGTGAAGCTGGTGCTGGATGTGCTGCGTCTGCGTGGCGCGATCTGAGTAACCGCGTGATCTGAGAAACCCCGCTTCGGCGGGGTTTTTTGTTTGGTTCGGGAGAGCCGGGGCTGCTGTGCAGCCCGTTCGCGGCACAAGGCCGCTCCTACAGGGGACCGCGCAACCCTGTAGGAGCGGCCTTGTGCCGCGAAAGGGGCGCAGCGCGCCCCCGACTCTCTAAATGTGTTTCTCGGAAACGGGAATCACCCGCCGCTCCTTCACCGCCTTGTACGAAAAACTCGAATAGATCTCCTTCACCCCCGGCAACCGTTGCAGCACCTCCCGGGTGAATTCGCCAAACGACTCCAGGTCCCGGGCGAGGATCTCCAGCAAAAAGTCATAGCGCCCGGAGATGTTGTGGCAGGCGACGATCTCGGGAATTTCCATCAGCCGCTGTTCGAATGCCAGGGCCATCTCCTTGGTGTGCGAGTCCATCATGATGCTGACGAACGCGGTCACCCCGAAGCCCAGCGACTTGGGCGAAAGAATGGCCTGGTAGCCGGTGATGTAGCCGTTGTCCTCCAGCAACTTGACCCGCCGCCAGCAGGGCGAGGTGGTCAGGGCGACCTGGTCGGCGAGTTCGGAAACGGTCAGGCGGGCGTTGTCCTGCAGGGCGGCGAGCAGGGCGCGGTCGGTACGGTCGAGAGCTGAAGGCATATCTTGCCCTCCTGGTTCTGTTTTTGTTGTTTTTCTTTCAAAACATGCCCGATTGCGTGGGCAAATTTGGAAAAAGCGCGGCAGCTTGGTGGCATAAGCTTATAACAAACCACAAGAGGCTGTTGCCATGCGCGACTCCAACAAGAACACCGGATTCTCCACGCGGGCCATCCACCATGGCTACGACCCGCTGTCCCACGGCGGCGCCCTGGTGCCGCCGGTGTACCAGACCGCCACCTATGCCTTCCCCACCGTCGAGTACGGCGCCGCCTGCTTCGCGGGTGAGGAACCGGGGCATTTCTATAGCCGTATTTCCAATCCGACCCTGGCCCTGCTCGAGCAGCGCATGGCGTCCCTGGAAGTAGGCGAGGCCGGGCTGGCGCTGGCCTCCGGCATGGGCGCCATCACCGCCACGCTATGGACCCTGCTACGCCCGGGTGACGAGCTGATCGTCGGCAGCACCCTGTACGGCTGCACCTTCGCCTACCTGCACCACGGCATCGGCGAGTTCGGCGTGAAGATCCGCCATGTCGACCTCAACGACATCCCGGCACTGCAGGCCGCGATCACTCCGAAGACGCGGATGATCTATTTCGAAACCCCGGCCAACCCCAACATGCAACTGGTGGATATCGCCGCGGTGGTCGATGCCGCCCGTGGCCACGACCTGAGCATCGTGGTCGACAACACCTACTGCACGCCCTACCTGCAGCGCCCGCTGGAACTGGGCGTGGACCTGGTGGTGCATTCGGCCACCAAGTACCTGTCCGGGCATGGCGACATCACCGCCGGGCTGGTGGTCGGGCGCAAGGCGCTGGTCGATCGCATCCGCCTGGAAGGGCTCAAGGACATGACCGGCGCGGTGCTGTCGCCCCATGACGCGGCGCTGCTGATGCGCGGCATCAAGACCCTGGCCCTGCGCATGGACCGCCACTGCGCCAATGCCCAGCAGGTGGCCGAGTTCCTCGCCGAACAATCACAGGTCGAGCTGCTGCATTACCCGGGCCTGCCGTCCTTCCCGCAGTACGCGCTGGCCCAGCGGCAGATGCGCCTGCCGGGCGGCATGATCGCCTTCGAACTCAAGGGCGGGATCGAGGCCGGTCGTCGTTTCATGAACGCCCTGCAGCTGTTCAGCCGCGCGGTCAGCCTGGGCGATGCCGAGTCGCTGGCCCAGCACCCGGCGAGCATGACCCATTCGAGCTATACCCAGCAGGAGCGTGCCGAGCACGGCATCTCGGAAGGCCTGGTGCGTCTGTCGGTGGGGCTGGAAGACATCGACGACCTGCTCGCCGACATTGCCCAGGCCCTGAAGGCCTGCGCCTGAACCGCCACGGACGAGGCCTGCGCGATGGTAGCGATGATGAACCCGAACGAGCCGTTGACGGCCCTCGAAGCCGCCCTGGACAGTGACCCCGGGGAAACCGCCGAGTGGTGCGAGGCCCTGTCCTCGACCCTGGCACACTGTGGCCCGGCACGGGCGCGCTATCTGCTGCAGCGCCTGCAGGCCCATGCCCTGGAACTGGGCCTTGAACGTGAGGCCCAGGCCTTCTCGGCCTATCGCAACACCTTGCCGGTGGAGCAGCAGGGCAACTATCCGGGCGATCTGGAGCTGGACGAGCGAATCACCGGCATCCTGCGCTGGAACGCCCTGGCCATGGTGGTGCGGGCCAACCATGCCTACGGCGAGCTTGGCGGGCATATCGCCAGCTATGCCTCGGCGGCGGAAATCTTCGAGGTCGGTTTCCAGCATTTCTTCCGTGGCGAGGGCGGCGGCGCGCAGCGCAGTGGCGACCTGGTGTTTTTCCAGCCGCACTCGGCGCCGGGCATCTATGCCCGCGCCTTCCTTGAAGGGCGTCTGAGCGAGGCGCAACTGGCCAACTACCGGCAGGAAGTCGCGGGCAATGGCCTGTGCTCCTATCCGCATCCCTGGCTGATGCCTGACTTCTGGCAGTTCCCCACCGGCTCCATGGGCATCGGCCCACTCAATGCCATCTACCAGGCGCGGTTCATGCGCTACCTGCAGCACCGCGGCCTGCTCGACACCTCGGCGCGGCATGTGTGGGGCGTGTTCGGCGATGGCGAGATGGACGAGCCGGAATCGATCGCCGGCCTGACCCTGGCGGCCCGCGAAGGCCTGGACAACCTGACCTTCATCGTCAACTGCAACCTGCAGCGCCTGGACGGCCCGGTGCGCGGCAACGGCCAGATCATCCAGGAACTCGAAGCGCTGTTCAGCGGCGCCGGCTGGAACGTGATCAAGGTGCTGTGGGGCTCGGAGTGGGACGCGCTGTTCGCCCGGGATCATGAGCATGCGCTGCTGCGCCAGCTGGCAGCGACACCCGACGGGCAGTTCCAGACCCTCGGCGCCAAGGACGGCAGCTACAACCTCGAGCACTTCTTCAAGCAGAACCCGGCGCTGCAGCGCCTGGTGGCGCATATGAGCGCCGACGAGATCAACGCCCTCAAGCGCGGTGGCCACGATTTTCGCAAGCTGCATGCCGCCTATGCCGCGGCCAAGGCCTGCAAGGGCCGGCCGACGGTGATCCTGGCCAAGACCAAGAAAGGCTACGGCATGAGCAGCGCCGGCGAGTCGCGGATGACCGCGCACCAGGCCAAGAAGCTCGATGTGCAGGCACTGCTGGCCTTCCGCGACCGTTTCCACCTGCCGCTGTCGGATGAGGCAGTGGAGCAGCTGCGGTTCTATCGTCCGGCCGCCGACAGCCCGGAGATGATCTACCTGCGCCAGCGCCGCGAGGCCCTGGGCGGGCCGCTGCCGGTGCGGCGCAGCGACTGCGCCGGCCTGCCCGTGCCGGACCTGGACAGCTTCGCCGGCTTTGCCCTGCGCGCCGAGGGCAAGGAGATGTCCACCACCATGGCCGCCGTGCGCCTGCTCGGCAACTGGCTCAAGGTGCCGGGGCTGGGGCCTAGGGTAGTGCCGATTGTCGCCGATGAGGCGCGGACCTTCGGCATGGCCAGCCTGTTCCGCCAGATCGGCATCTACTCGCCCCAGGGGCAACGCTACGAGCCGGAGGACGCCGGCTCACTGCTGGTCTACAAGGAAGCGCGCGACGGCCAGTTGCTGGAGGAGGGCATCACCGAGGCCGGGGCGATCTCCTCGTGGATCGCGGCGGCGACTGCTTACGCGGTGCATGGCGAGGCGATGCTGCCGGTGTACATCTATTACTCGATGTTCGGCTTCCAGCGGGTCGGCGACCTGATCTGGGCCGCCGCCGACCAGCGCGCCCGCGGTCTGTTGCTCGGTGCCACCGCGGGGCGCACCACGCTGGGTGGCGAGGGGCTGCAGCACCAGGACGGCTCGAGCCTGGTCATGGCTTCCATGGTGCCCAACTGCCGGGCCTGGGACCCGTGCTTTGCCGGCGAGCTGGCGGTGATCCTTGATCATGCCGCACGGCGCATGCTGGTAGAGCAACAAGACGAGTTCCACTACGTGGCGGTGATGAATGAAAACTACCCGCAGCCGTCATTGCCCGAGGACGTGCACGAGGATGTGTTGCGAGGCATGTACCGGTTTGCCCGGCATGCGTCGGCAGCGCCCCGTGGCCAGGTACGGCTGTTGGGTTCGGGCACCATCCTGCGCGAGGTGATCGCCGCCGGCGAGTTGTTGGCCAGCGACTGGCAGGTCGACAGCGAGGTGTTCAGCGTCACCAGCTTCAGCGAGCTGGCGCGTGGGGCCAGGGATGCGCAACGCCTGGCGATGGCCGGGGATCAGGGAGATTGCCATGTGCGTCAAAGCCTGCCCGGTGATGCCCCGGTGATTGCGGCTAGCGACTATGTGCGTGCCTGGCCGCAGCTGATTGCCGAGTATGTGCAGGCGCCCTACATCACCCTGGGCACCGATGGATTCGGGCGCAGTGATACGCGTCAGCAACTGCGGCGGTTCTTTGAGGTGGACCGGCATGCCGTGGTCTTGGCGGCGTTGTACGGGCTGGTGTGCCAGGGCGTATTGCCGGCGGATGTGCTGGGGGAGGCGAGGGCGCGGTATGGGATTGGCGAGGAGGGGGCGGCCTGGTATCGGTGAGGTAGCCTGTGCCAGCCCTATCGCGGGTCAAGCCCGCTCCCACGGAAAACATTACGCTGTGAGTTAAATGGAACTGCGTGGGAGCGGGCTTGCCCCGCGATCACCGGCGAAGCCGGTGCCATACACCACAGCAAGCCCGCTCCCCCCGCTGGTGCAATTTGCGACGTTTCCCTGCACGCAGGCGCAGCTGGGAGATCTTCTACAGGTATTGAGTGAGTGATATGGCGGGTAGATCCTGCCCACAAAAAAGGCCTCTTTCGAGGCCTTCTGCTTGTCATCGACTCAACGCTTGAGCCCGTAGCTCTCGTCGAGCATGCCCGGCGAGTTCGGGGTCTTCGGTGCGTAGTCGCGCGGCACCTCGGCGGTGTCCTTCGGCGGCGTCAGGCGATCACGCGGGCCTTGCGCGGCTTCCGAGTGCAGCGCGGCCAGCAGGCGCTGGCGGGTCAGTTCATCCAGGGCCAGGCGGTTGGCGCCGTCGGCCAGGTGATCCTGGACGTCCTGGTAGCTCTGGGTCAGCTTCTTGACCAGCGAAGCGGTGCTGTTGAAGTGGGTCACCACTTCATTCTGGTAATTGTCGAAGCGCTGCTGGATGTCATCCAGCTGGCGTTGGGTGTTGCTCGGTGCCGCGTTGGGCAGCAGGCGGGCCAGCGCGAAACCGACGCCGACGCCGACAACCAGGGCCAGGGTCGGCAGCAACCAAACAAGGAGCGAGTGTTCCACGAGTCCTTCCTCTATAAACGGCTTTGCTTTACGTTAACGGCTCAGACCTGCGCTGTATACCGCGAGCGATCGCAAATCAGAACAGAATTCCTCAGCTAGACGAGTCGACCCTCCTCGAGGTCACGGAGTAGTGCCTTGCTTATCCGCGAAACACCCTTGTTCATCGATGGCCCGTGTGGCCAGCTGGAAGCCTTGTACCTGGACGTGGCCGACGCCCGCGGCGCGGTGCTGATCTGCCACCCCAACCCGGTCCAGGGCGGCACCATGCTCAACAAGGTGGTCTCGACCCTGCAACGCACCGCCCGCGACGCCGGTTACGTCACCCTGCGCTTCAACTACCGTGGCGTTGGCCAGAGCGCCGGCAGCCACGACATGGGCGCCGGTGAAGTGGCCGATGCCGAGGCCGCCGCGGCCTGGCTGCGCGCGCAGCATCCCGAACTGCCGCTGGTGCTGATGGGCTTCTCCTTCGGTGGTTTCGTCGCCGCCAGCCTGGCCGGGCGCCTGGAAGCCGGGGGCGCGGCCCTGCAGCAGCTGTTCATGATCGCCCCGGCGGTGATGCGCCTGAGCGAACAGTTCCCGTTGCCTGAGCGTGTCACCCTCACGGTGGTGCAGCCGGACACCGACGAAGTGGTCGATCCGCAGCTAGTCTACGACTGGTCGAATGACCTGTCGCGTCCCCATGAGCTGCTGAAAGTGGCAGAATGCGGACACTTCTTCCATGGCAAGCTGACCGATCTGAAGGATCTGCTGCTGCCGCGCCTTTCGAACTGAGCCAAGCCTGAATAAGCGAACACCCATGACCACGCGCATCCTCACCGGTATCACCACCACCGGCACCCCGCACCTGGGCAACTACGCCGGCGCCATCCGTCCGGCCATCCTCGCCAGCCAGCAGCCCGGCGTCGACTCGTTCTACTTCCTGGCCGACTACCACGCCCTGATCAAGTGCGACGACCCGCAGCGCATCCAGCGCTCGCGCCTGGAAATCGCCGCCACCTGGCTGGCCGGTGGCCTGGATCCGGACAAGGTGACCTTCTACCGTCAGTCGGACATCCCCGAGATCCCCGAGCTGACCTGGCTGCTGACCTGCGTCGCCGCCAAGGGTCTGCTCAACCGCGCCCACGCCTACAAGGCCTCGGTGGACAAGAACGTCGAGGCCGGCGAAGACCCGGATGCCGGCGTGACCATGGGCCTGTTCAGCTACCCGGTGCTGATGGCCGCCGACATCCTGATGTTCAACGCCAACAAGGTACCGGTCGGCCGCGACCAGATCCAGCACGTGGAAATGGCCCGCGACATCGGCCAGCGCTTCAACCACCTGTTCGGCCAGGGCAAGGACTTCTTCGCCCTGCCGGAGGCGGTGATCGAGGAGAGCGTCGCCACCCTGCCGGGCCTGGACGGTCGCAAGATGTCCAAGAGCTACGACAACACCATCCCGCTGTTCACCAGCGCCAAGGACATGAAGGACGCGATCTCGCGCATCGTCACCGACTCCAAGGCGCCGGGCGAGGCCAAGGACCCGGACAATTCGCACCTGTTCACCCTGTTCCAGGCCTTCTCCACGCCAGCGCAATGCGCCGAGTTCCGCGAAGAGCTGCTGCAGGGCCTGGGCTGGGGCGAGGCCAAGCAGCGTCTGTTCCAGCTGCTCGACGGCCAACTGGCGGAAAAGCGCGAGCACTACCACCAGCTGATCTCGCGCCCGTCGGACCTGGAGGACATTCTCCTTACCGGTGCCGCCAAGGCCCGCAAGATCGCCACGCCGTTCCTCGAGCAGCTGCGCGAGGCGGTTGGCCTGCGTTCGTTCCGCACGGCGGTCCAGGCCAGCACCGAAGTGAAGAAGAAGGCCGCCAAGGCCGCCCGCTTTGTCAGCTTCCGCGATGAAGACGGCAGCTTCCGTTTCCGCCTGCTGGCCGCCGATGGCGAGCAACTGCTGCTGTCGCGCAGCTTCGCTGATGGCAAGAGCGCGGGGGCGGTGAGCAAGCAACTGCAGCAAGGTGGCGAGGCCGATGTACGGGTCGAGGGCCTGAGCTTCAGCCTGTGGCTGGAAGGTGAGCAGGTTGCCGACGGGCCGCAGTTCGAGGCCGCCGAGGCCCGTGATGCAGCCATCGCAAGCCTGCGCGAGGCCCTGGCGCCACAGCAGGACTGAGTGCTTCCCCTGTAGGAGCGGCCTTGTGCCGCGAAAGGGGCGCGAAGCGGCCCCGGCAGTTCTGCATGAAACGGAGATCCCGGGGCCGCTGCGCAGCCCTTTCGCGGCGCAAGGCCGCTCCTACAGGTGCAGGTAATGAGGCAAGTGGTCGCATGTATCATTGCCATCAGGCGGGCCGGTCGCTACAGTGACGGCCCGTTTTTTGTTGCCTCGCTAACGAAATCATGACGCCCCTAGAACGATATCAAGCAGATCTGAAACGTCCCGACTTCTTCCATGACGCGGCGCAGGAAACTGCGGTGCGTCACCTGCAGCGCCTGTACGATGACCTGGTGCGCGCGCAGAACAACAAGCCGGGCATGTTCGGCAAGCTGTTCGGCAAGAAGGAGCAGACGCCGGTCAAGGGCCTGTACTTCTGGGGTGGGGTAGGGCGAGGCAAGACCTACCTGGTCGACACCTTCTATGAAGCGCTGCCCTTCAAGCAGAAGATGCGCACGCACTTCCACCGTTTCATGAAGCGCGTCCATGAGGAAATGAAGACCCTCAAGGGCGAGAAGAACCCGTTGACCATCATCGCCAAGCGCTTCAGCGAAGAGGCCAAGGTGATCTGCTTCGACGAGTTCTTCGTCTCCGACATCACCGATGCGATGATCCTCGGCACCCTGATGGAAGAGCTGTTCAAGAACGGCGTGTCGCTGGTGGCCACCTCCAACATCGTGCCGGACGGCCTGTACAAGGACGGCCTGCAACGTGCGCGCTTCCTGCCGGCCATCGCCATGATCAAGCAGTACACCGACGTGGTGAACGTCGACAGCGGCGTCGACTATCGCCTGCGCCACCTGGAACAGGCCGAGCTGTTCCACTTCCCGCTCGACGACGCGGCGCATGAAAGCCTGCGCGCCAGCTTCAAAGCGTTGACCCCAGAGTGCACCCAGGCCGTCGAGAACGACGTGCTGATGATCGAGAACCGCGAGATTCATGCCCTGCGCACCTGCGACGACGTCGCCTGGTTCGACTTCCGTGCCCTGTGCGATGGGCCGCGCAGCCAGAACGACTACATCGAGCTGGGCAAGATCTTCCACGCCGTGCTGCTGAGCAACGTCGAGCAGATGGGCGTGACCACCGACGACATCGCCCGGCGCTTCATCAACATGGTCGACGAGTTCTACGACCGTAACGTGAAGCTGATCATCTCGGCCGAGGTGGAGCTCAAGGACCTGTACACCGGCGGGCGCCTGAGCTTCGAGTTCCAGCGGACCCTGAGCCGGTTGCTGGAGATGCAGTCCCACGAGTTCCTGTCGCGGGCGCACAAGCCGTAAGCCATTCCTGTCGTGGGAGCGGGCTTGCCCCGCGATGGCGCCAGATCAAACAGCCCTTTTGTCTGATCTGGCGCCATCGCGGGGCAAGCCCGCTCCCACGATAGAAGGCTCAGGCCTCCTGCATGAACTGCTGCCGATACTGGTTCGGCGACAGCTCCGTGTGCTGGCGGAACAACCGGGCGAAGAAGCTCGCGTCGTCGTACCCCACCTCGTAGCTGATGGTCTTGATGCTCTTGCGCGTGCTCGACAGCAGGCCCTTGGCCGTCTCGATCCGTAGCCGCTGAAGGTAGTGCAGGGGCTTGTCGCCGGTGGCGCTCTGGAAGCGGCGCATGAAGTTGCGGATGCTCATGCCGTGGTTGCGGGCCACGTCCTCGAAGCGGAACTTGTCGGCGAAGTGTTCCTCGAGCCAGTGCTGGATCTGCAGGATGATCAGGTCCTGGTGCAGCTTCTGGCCGCCGAAGCCCATGCGACCCGGGGTGTAGCTGCGCTGCACCTCGTAGAGGATGTCGCGGGCCACGGCGCGGGCCACGTTGGCGCCGCAGAAACGCTCGATCAGGTAGATGTACAGGTCGCAGGCCGAGGTGGTGCCGCCGGCGCAGTACAGGTTGTCGGCGTCGGTCAGGTGCTTGTCCTGGTTCAGGCGGATCTTCGGGAAGCGCTCGGCGAAGTTGGCGAAGAAGCGCCAGTAGGTGGTCGCCTCCTTGCCATCGAGCAGCCCGGATTCGGCCAGCCAGAACACGCCGCTGGCCTCGGCGCACAGCACCGCGCCACGGGCATGCTGCTCGCGCAGCCAGGGCAGGACCTGGGGGTAGCGCTGCAGCAGGTTGTCGAAGTCGTCCCAGAACGCCGGCAGGATGATCACGTCGGCGTCGTTCAGGCCGCTGTCGACCGGCAGCTGCACGTTGCTGAAGCTGTCCACGGGCAAGCCGTCCGGGCTCACCAGGCCGATCTCGAACATCGGCTGCAGGCCCAGGCCCAGCTGCTTGCTGTAGCGCAGGCTGGCCAGGTGGAAGAAATCCTTGGCCTGCATCAGTGTCGAAGCGAACACTTTATCCACGGCCAGGATGCTGACGCGCCGCAAGGACGCGGAGGGTTGGGTAAACATCATTGTCATTGTTCTTATAGGGTAGAGTGGTCAATCACCGGCTGGATCGTCTTATTTTTTGGCGATTGTGTCTACCCCGCCAAAGTACGATCTCCCTCGCGGGGCAAGCCCGCTCCCACGCCTGCCTCGCGATGGGGGCTGCGCTCAAGGCGCCGGGTTCGGCTGCTCCTGATGCACCGCCTCGATCGCCGCCAGCAGCTCATCGCCCAGGTTCAGCGCCTGGCTGTCGATATTGCTGCGCAACTGCTCGAGGCTGGTGGCGCCGATGATGTTGCTGGTCACGAACGGCTGGCGCGTCACGAAGGCCAGCGCCATCTGCGCCGGGTCCAGCCCATGCTCGCGGGCCAGCTGCACGTAGCGATCGCAGGCGGCCACGGTCTGCGGGTTGGAGTAGCGGGCGAAGCGGCTGTACAGGGTCAGGCGGGCGTTTGCCGGGCGGGCGCCGTCCTGGTACTTGCCCGAGAGCATGCCGAAGGCCAGCGGCGAATAGGCCAGCAGACCGCACTGCTCGCGGATCGCCACCTCCGCCAGGCCCACCTCGAAGCTGCGGTTGAGCAGGTTGTAGGGGTTCTGGATCGACACCGCCCGCGGCCAGCCGCGGGTCTCGGCCAGGTGCAGGAACTTCAGGGTGCCCCATGGGGTTTCGTTGGACAGGCCGATATGACGGATCTTGCCGGCGCGCACCTGGTCGTCGAGCACCTCCAGGGTTTCCTCCAGCGGAGTGAAGATGTCCTGGGGCAGGTGCTGGTAGCCGAGCTTGCCGAAGAAGTTGGTGCTGCGCTCGGGCCAGTGCAACTGGTACAGGTCGATGCGGTCGGTCTGCAGGCGCTTCAGGCTCTCGTCCAGGGCGGCGACGATGTGCTGGCGGTTGTGCTTGAGCTGGCCGTCGCGGATATGGCTGATGCCGTTGCCGGGGCCGGCGACCTTGCTGGCGAGGATCCAGTCGTCGCGGTCGCCGTTGGCGGCGAACCAGTTGCCGATGATGCGTTCGGTGGCGGCATAGGTTTCCGGGCGCGGCGGCACCGGGTACATCTCGGCGGTGTCGATGAAGTTGATGCCGTGGGCCTTGGCCAGCTTGATCTGGGCGAAGGCGTCATCCTGGGTGTTCTGCTCGCCCCAGGTCATGGTGCCCAGGCACAGGGCGCTGACGTTGAGGTCGGTACGAGCGAGCTTGCGGTAATCCATCGGGAAGGCGCTCCGTGGCAAAGAGGTCCATAAAAGCAGGTTGAAATTTTTCCTGCAATCTGGATAATTCGGCCCCTCTCCGTGTGGCGGAAGTGATGCACCACCACAAAGGGAACCCTTGTCGAACATTGGCGTGCCCGACCCGAGCCCCCAAAAGCGTCAGCGTTCGGCTGCGCGCTTGCCCTTGGCAAGCTGTGCACTATCCAGTAAGATTCGCCGTCTATTTTTCGCTGGGCGGCCTCTGAGGCTTTAGAGAATGAAAACTTTTACTGCTAAACCGGAAACAGTAAAGCGCGAGTGGTTCGTAGTCGACGCCGCTGGTCAGACCCTGGGTCGTCTGGCTACCGAAATCGCTAGCCGCCTGCGTGGCAAGCACAAGCCAGAATACACCCCTCACGTTGACACCGGCGACTACATCGTCGTCATCAACGCCGAGCAAATCCGTGTGACTGGTGCCAAGTCTTCCGACAAGATGTACTACTCCCACTCCGGCTTCCCGGGCGGTATCAAGGAAATCAACTTCGAGAAGTTGATCGCCAAGGCCCCTGAGCGTGTTATCGAAACCGCGGTCAAAGGCATGCTGCCGAAGAACCCGCTGGGTCGCGACATGTACCGCAAGCTGAAAGTGTACGCGGGTGCAGCTCACCCACACACTGCTCAGCAGCCTCAAGAACTGAAGATCTAACGGGATAGTTCATTATGTCGGCGACTCAAAACTACGGCACTGGCCGTCGCAAGACCGCAACCGCACGTGTATTCCTGCGTCCGGGCACTGGCAACATTTCCATCAACAACCGTTCTCTGGACGTGTTCTTCGGCCGCGAAACCGCTCGCATGGTTGTTCGCCAGCCGCTGGAACTGACCGAGACCGTTGAGAAGTTCGACATCTACGTCACCGTTTCCGGTGGTGGTGTCAGCGGTCAAGCCGGTGCAATCCGCCACGGCATCACCCGCGCCCTGATGGAATACGACGAAACCCTGCGTGGCGCCCTGCGTCGTGCTGGCTTCGTCACCCGCGACGCTCGTGAAGTCGAGCGTAAGAAAGTGGGTCTGCGTAAAGCGCGTAAGCGTCCTCAGTACTCCAAGCGTTAATACCGCTTCGGCAGTCGAAAAAAGCCCGGTTCCTTTTTGGAACCGGGCTTTTTTTATGTCTTCAACTAACCTGTTTGCTAGTCCGTGGCCGTTTGTCGCATAGACGCAGATCAAGCAAAGCGAGGGTAGTGGCCCGACCAGCGGGTAATCACCTTGTCAGCGTGTGGATTTGTTCCTTACCATTGCGGCCAATTTTTAGTGCCACAGACGTACCTAAGTAGATGCCTGTTAGAACAGGCCAAGCAAGCTGATGGGAGAGGACTGAATGAGCAATGACGGCGTCAACGCAGGCCGGCGCCGCTTCCTCGTAGCCGCGACATCCGTGGTCGGGGCAGCGGGGGCAGTGGGGGCAGCGGTACCGTTCGTGGGGTCATGGTTTCCCAGTGCCAAGGCGAAAGCCGCAGGGGCACCGGTGAAGGTCAATATCGCCAAGGTCGAGCCCGGCCAGCAGATGGTGGCCGAGTGGCGCGGTCAACCTGTATTCATCGTGCGGCGAACGGAAGAGATCCTCGGAAATCTGAAAAAGATCACCGGCGAGCTGTCCGACCCCGAATCCAAGGCGTCGGTGCAGCCGACCTACGTCGATCCGCAAGTTCGCTCGATCAAGCCCGAGATCCTCATCCTGGTCGGCCTGTGCACGCACCTGGGCTGCTCGCCGACGTTCCGTCCTGAAGTCGCTCCCGCCGACCTGGGCCCGAAATGGGTCGGTGGCTATTTCTGCCCGTGCCACGGCTCGCACTACGACCTCGCCGGGCGCGTCTACAAGTCCCAGCCGGCGCCTCTTAACCTGCCAGTGCCACCGCACTCGTACGAGTCGGACGAAATCATCGTCATCGGCGTCGATCAGGAGAACGCATGATGAGCAAGTTCATGGAGTGGATCGATGCGCGCTTCCCCGCGACGAAGATGTGGGAAGACCACCTGAGCAAGTATTACGCGCCCAAGAACTTCAACTTCCTGTACTTCTTCGGCTCCCTGGCACTGCTGGTGCTGGTCAACCAGATCGTCACCGGCGTGTGGCTGACCATGAGTTTCACCCCCTCGGCGGAAGAGGCCTTCGCCTCGGTCGAGTACATCATGCGCGACGTCGAGTACGGCTGGATCCTGCGCTACCTGCACTCCACCGGTGCGTCGGCGTTCTTCATCGTGGTCTACCTGCACATGTTCCGCGGGCTGCTCTACGGCTCCTACCAGAAGCCGCGCGAGCTGGTCTGGCTGTTCGGCATGCTGATCTACCTGGCGCTGATGGCCGAGGCCTTCATGGGCTACCTGCTGCCGTGGGGCCAGATGTCCTACTGGGGTGCCCAGGTGATCATCTCGCTGTTCGGCGCGATCCCGGTCATCGGTGACGACCTGACCCAGTGGATCCGTGGTGACTACCTGATCTCCGGCATCACCTTGAACCGCTTCTTCGCCCTGCATGTGGTGGCCCTGCCGATCGTGATCCTCGGCCTGGTGGTGCTGCACATCCTGGCACTGCACGAAGTGGGTTCGAACAACCCCGATGGTGTGGATATCAAGAAGAACAAGGACGAGAACGGCATTCCGCTGGATGGCATCCCGTTCCACCCGTACTACACCGTCAAGGATATCGCCGGTGTGGTGGTGTTCCTCTTCGTGTTCTGCGCGGTGGTGTTCTTCTTCCCGGAAATGGGTGGCTACTTCCTGGAAAAACCGAACTTCGAACAGGCCAACGCCTTCAAGACCCCTGAGCACATCGCGCCTGTGTGGTACTTCACGCCGTTCTACGCGATCCTCCGTGCGGTGCCCGACAAGTTGTTCGGGGTCATCGCCATGGGTGCGGCGATCGCCGTGCTGTTCGTGTTGCCCTGGCTGGACCGCAGCCCCGTGCGCTCCATGCGCTACAAGGGCTGGCTGAGCAAGATCTGGTTGCTGGTGTTCTGCGTGTCCTTCGTCATCCTTGGCGTGCTGGGCGTACTGGCGCCAACCCCGGGACGTACCTTGCTGTCGCAGGTGTGCACGGTGCTGTACTTCGCCTACTTCCTGCTGATGCCGTTCTACACAAGGCTCGAGAAGACCAAACCGGTTCCGGAAAGGGTGACTGGCTGATGAAAAAGTTGATTGCAGTATGCTTGCTGGCACTGATGCCTAGCCTGTCGTTCGCCGCCGAACATGGCCTGGAGCTGGACAAGGTCGATATCGACCTGACCGACAAGGCCGCGATGCAGGATGGCGCGCGCACCTTCGCCAACTATTGCATGGGCTGCCACAGCGCCAAGTTCCAACGCTATGAGCGCGTGGCCGACGACCTGGGGATTCCCCATGAGCTGATGCTCGAGAACCTGGTGTTCACCGGCGCCAAGATCGGCGACCACATGAAGATCGGCATGCAGCCCAACGATGCCAAGACCTGGTTCGGCGCCGCGCCGCCCGACCTGACCCTGGTCGCCCGGGTGCGTGGCAACGACTGGCTGTACACCTACCTGCGCAGCTTCTACGAGGACAAGTCGCGACCATACGGGGTGAACAACAAGGTCTTCCCCAACGTCGGCATGCCCAACGTGCTGGTGGGCCTGCAGGGCAACCAGGTGATCGGTTGCAAGCAGGTGCAGACCGAAGTCGATGGCAAGAAGCAGTTCGACCCGCTGACTGGCAGTCCGCTGACCCATGAAGCATGCGACCAGCTGACCGTGGAGGAGAAATCCGGTACCCTGACGGCCGAGCAGTTCGACGAGAAGGTCAAGAACCTGGTGACCTTCCTGGCCTATTCGGCCAACCCGGTCAAACTGGAAAGCCAGCGCATCGGTACCTACGTGTTGCTGTACCTGGCTTTCTTCTTCGTGTTCGCCTACTTGCTCAAGCGCGAATACTGGAAGGACGTGCACTGATCACGCAGTAGTTTCTGGTAGTTGAACGCGCCCGGGGGGCTCCAGCGATATTGCTGGGGCGCCCCGGGCGCGTTTTCATTTGAAGTTTTACAAGCATCCCGTGCGAGGAGGCGCTACATGGGCGCAACCAACAGGTTAGCCTGCTATTCCGACCCCGCTGATCATTACTCTCATCGGGTCCGCCTGGTGCTCGCGGAGAAAGGCGTCACGGTGCAGATCATCGATGTCGACGCCAATCGCCTGCCGCCCAAGCTGATTGAAGTGAACCCTTACGGCAGCTTGCCGACCCTGGTCGATCGCGACCTGGCGCTGTACGAGTCGACCGTGGTGATGGAGTACCTCGAGGAGCGTTACCCGCACCCGCCGCTGATGCCGGTCTACCCGGTGGCCCGGGGCAACAGCCGCCTGCTGATGCACCGCATCCAGCGTGACTGGTGCGCCCTGGCCGACACCGTGCTCGATGCGCGCAGCAGCGAGGCGGCACGCACCCAGGCGCGCAAGGAACTGCGCGAGAGCCTGACCGGCGTGGCCCCGCTGTTCGGCGAGATGGCCTGCTTCATGAGCGAGGAGCAAAGCCTGGTCGATTGCTGTCTACTGCCCATACTCTGGCGCTTGCAGGTGATGGGTATCGAATTGCCGCGGCAGGCCAAGCCGCTGCTGGATTACATGGAGCGACAGTTCGCCCGCGAGCCTTTCCAGGCGAGCCTGTCCGCTGCCGAACGTGAAATGCGCAAGGTTTAAGAGGAACCGTTGATGAACTCCAGTCGCCCCTATCTGGTTCGTGCGCTGTACGAGTGGATCGTCGACAACGATTGCACGCCGCATATGCTGGTCAATGCCGAGTATCCGGCGGTCCAGGTGCCCCAGGGTTTTGCCAGCGATGGCCAGATCGTCCTGAACATTTCTCCCAGTGCCGTGCGCAGCCTGCACATGGACAACGAGGCGGTGAGCTTCGAAGGCCGCTTCGGCGGCGTGGCGCACTCGCTCTTTGTGCCGGTCGGCGCCATCCTCGGGATCTACGCCCGGGAGAACGGTCAGGGTATGGTCTTCGAGCTGGAGCCACCGCTCGAGGATGAGGATGACCTTGAAGACGACGCCGTGGAGCCGGATGACCAAGGTCCGCCCGAGCCGCCGCGCCCGAGTGGCCGTCCAAGCCTGAAGGTGGTCAAGTAACTACGCAGCAAGAAGATCCCGGCCGCTGCGCGAGCCTCATGGAGCGCATGCCTGTGTTTTGTGACAGCTGTTGGCTATTTATTAACGCCGATTGACATATCGTAATCAATTTCAGAAGCTCACGACTTGCAGCCGAAGGCTGCCTCCAGGCCTGAGGCCGAAGTAACCTGGCCAGGGGCGGGAAACCGCCTCTGGCTCGATGGGGCCTTGCGGCCAGGTAATGCAGCGACACACCGGTCGACCCAGGACGGGCGACCCGACAACAAAAACAAGAGAAGTCATCGACATGGATGTGAGATGTGATCAGCTCAAGGCGCTGACGGGCACCCTGTGCCTGGCGTTCGCCACCGGACTGCCGCTGTCTGCTGCGGCGGCCTACCAGGAAACCGGTCGCCCGGGCGACCCCGCCAGCTGGCGGTCGGCCGAGTACCAGCAGGACTGGGGCCTGGAGCGCATGCAGGCGAGCCAAGCCTATGCCGCCGGCATCACCGGCGCCGGGGTCAGCATCGGCGCCTTGGACTCGGGGTTCGATGCCGCCCATCCCGAAGCCAGTCCCGGACGTTTTCACTCGGTTACCGCCACCGGCCAGTATCTGGACGGCACTCCGTTCAGCGTGTCCGGGGTGCTCAATGGCGCCAACGACAGCCATGGCACCCATGTCACCGGCACCATGGGTGCGGCCCGTGATGGCGCTGGCATGCATGGCGTGGCCTTCAATGCCCAGGTCTACGTGGGCAACACCAACCACGACGACAAGTTTTTGTTCGGTCCCGGCCCTGACCCCAAGTATTTCAAGGCGGTCTACGATGCCCAGGTGGACGCCGGTGTGCGGGCCATCAACAACAGCTGGGGCAGCCAGCCCAAGGATGTCAGCTACCAAACCCTGGACGGCTTGCGCGCGGCCTACGCCCAGCATTTTCAGCAGGACACCTGGCTCGACGCCGCCGGCGACGTGGCGCGCCGCGGCGTGATCAACGTATTCAGCGCCGGCAACAGCGGCTATGCCAACGCCAGCGTGCGCTCGGCGCTGCCGTACTTCCAGCCGGAGCTGGAAGGTCACTGGCTGGCGGTGTCGGGTCTGGACAAGAACAACCAGCAGAAATACAACCAGTGCGGTATCGCCAAGTACTGGTGCCTGGCGACCCCGGGTGCGGCGATCAGCAGTACCGTGCCCGGTGGCGGCTACGCCACCTACAACGGCACCTCGATGGCCGCGCCCCATGCCACCGGGGCCTTGGCCCTGGTCATGGAGCGCTATCCCTACCTGAACAACCAGCAGGCCCTGCAAGTACTGCTGACTACCTCGCGCCAGCTCGACGGTTCGCCAACCCAAGGACCTAGTGACCGGGTAGGTTGGGGCGTCCCGGACCTGGGCCGGGCGTTGCACGGGCCCGGGCAGTTGCTGGGTGAATTCGACGTCAACCTGGGGCGCGGGCAGGGCGATACCTGGAGCAACGGCATCTCTGACCAGGCCTTGGTGCAGCGTCAAACCGAGGACGCCGCGGAGCGCCAGGCCTGGCAGCAGACCCTCAAGGATCGCGGCTGGGAGCATGGCCTGGCAGCGGGCGCCAGCCAGCAGGATCGCAGCGACTATGCCCTGGGCATGGCTCGCGACGCGGCTGCCGCGCAGCGTGTCTACCAGGGCAGCCTGGTCAAGTCCGGGGCTGGCTGGCTCGAACTCACGGGGGACAGCAGCTACCGTGGCCCGACCCGGGTCGATGGCGGCCTGCTGGCGGTCAACGGCAGCCTGCAATCGGCGGTGACGGTCAACGCAGGCGGTACCCTGGGCGGCAATGGGCGGGTCGGCGCCCTGACCGCCAGCGCCGGGGGCGTGGTGGCCCCGGGTAACTCCATTGGCACCTTGAATGTCGCTGGCAACCTGGACTTGCAGCCGGGCTCGACCTACCGGGTGGAACTGTCGCCCACGGCCAGCGACCGGCTCGTCGTTGCTGGCCAGGCCAGTGTCGGCGGCGCCAATCTCAGCCTGGAGCCCCAGGCGCGGGCGAACCTGTTGGCCGGCGGCCCGGTATCCAGCCTGGTGGGGCGCCAGTTCGATATCCTGCAGGCGGCGGGTGGCGTCAACGGGCGCTTTGCCCAGGTCGAGCCCGACTACCTGTTCCTGGGGACCTTCCTCGATTATTCAGCCAACGGCGTGCAACTGGACGTGACGCGCAGCGCCACGACGTTCGCCAGCGTCGGCGCCACGCCCAACCAGCGCGCCAGCGGCGGCGCCGTGGAACGGTTGGGTCCAGGCAATCCCGTGTATGAAAGCCTGCTGCTTTCGACCTCGGCGGACCAGGCCCGGGACGGCCTGCGCCAGCTGGCCGGGGAGATCTACCCGGCGCTGGACTCGATGCTGCTCAGCCAGGGCTCGGTCTTGCGCGATGCCCTGGGTGAGCGCGTGCAAGACCGAGCCTTGAGCGCTGGCGCGTCTGGAGCGAGTGCCAGCGAGTCGGGCTCGACCCAGCTCTGGCTCAAGGGCCTGGGCAGTTGGGGGCGCATCGAGGGCGTGCAGGGCAGCGAGTCCTATACCAGTTCCCTGGGCGGCGTGCTGTTGGGCGTGGACCATGACCTTGACGAGCAGACCCGGGCCGGCCTGGCCGCAGGTTATAGCGACAGCTCCCTGGGCATGGGCGGCAGCCATTCCCGGGCCACGGTCGACAGCTATCACCTGGGCGCCTATGTCCGCCACGACCTGGACCAGCTGCGCCTGAGCCTGGGCGCCAGCCACAGCTGGCATCGTGCCGAGGTCCGGCGCGACCTGGCCTATGGCGAGGTGTCCGGTCGTCAGCGCGCACGGGTCGATGCCCGCAGCCAGCAGGTGTTCGCCGAGGCGGCCTATCGCCTGGCGTTGCCAGCGGTGCAGTTGGAACCTTTCGCCAACCTGACCTACCAGCATCTGGATCGCGACGGCTTCCACGAGAAAGGCGATGCCGCGGCGCTGCATGCCGGTGACGAGCAGCGCGATGCCTGGCTCAGCACCTTGGGCCTGCGTGGGCGCCAGCAATGGCAACTGGGCCCGCAACAAGACCTGCAGTTGGCGGCAAGCCTGGGCTGGCAGCATCGCCTGAGCGGCACCCAGGATCGCGAACACCTGGCTTTCGCCAGCAGCGACCTGCCGTTCCGGGTGGAGACTGCGCCGGCCTTGCGCGATGCCGCGCTGGTGGGGCTGCAGGCGCGGGTGGGGTTGACCCGCGACCTGGACCTGAGCCTGGACTACCAGGGGCGCCTGGCCAGTCGCGAACAACAGCATGGCGCGGGACTCAACCTGCAATGGCGGTTCTGAAACGCCCTGGCGCGAGTTGGGCCAGGCGTTGCAACACGGAGTGTGACCAACGCGGTACTAAACCAAAACAAAACTAAGGAAGGTTGTAGTGAAGCAAGTCAGAAAGGATGACAGCGCACTCGCGCAGGGCTGGGCCCTGGCCCCACTGGGGCGGGCATTGGTGGGTTGGGTGGCGTTGATGGGCACGGCCCAGGCCGCGCCCTATGTGGAGAGTGGCCGGCTGGATGACGCCAGCAGCTGGCGCAGCAGCGAGTTCAAGGCCGATTGGGGGCTGGGGGCAATCCACGCCGACAGCGCCTATGCCGCCGGCTATAGCGGCAAGGGGGTGAAACTGGGGATCTTCGACCAGCCGGTATACGCCCCGCACCCCGAGTTCGCCGGCAAGGACAAGATCGTGACCCTGGTCACCAGCGGCATCCGCCAGTACACCGACCCCTATATTCCGGTGAAGGCCGGCGATGCGTTCCGCTATGACGGCAGCCCGTCGGTGGGCTCGGACGGCAAGCTCGGCTCCCACGGCACCCACGTCGGCGGGATCGCCGCCGGCAACCGTGACGGCGAGTCGATGCACGGCGTGGCCTATGATGCGCAGATCATCAGCGCGGACAACGGCGACCCCGGTCCCGAGGACGGCATCGTCCTGGGCAACGATGGCGCGGTATACAAGGCCGGTTGGGACAGCCTGGTGGCCAGCGGCGCGCGGATCATCAACAACAGCTGGGGCATCGGCATCACCGATCGCTTCGCCAAGGGCGGGCGCAATCCGGACTTCCCGCATTTCACCGTGGACGATGCCCGGGCACAGTTCGCGCAGATCCAGCCGCTGCTGGGCACCTTGCCCGGCGGCGCCTACGACGGGGCCATCGCCGCCGCCCGCAGCGGAGTGCTGACGATCTTCGCCGCCGGCAACGACTACAACCTGAACAACCCGGATGCGATTGCCGGGCTGGGCTACTTCGTCCCGGAGATCGCGCCCAACTGGCTGACCGTGGCGGCGTTGCAACAGAACCCAGACACCAGTAGCGCCAACCCCTACCTGGTCAGTACGTTCTCTTCCCGTTGCGGCTATACCGCAAGCTTCTGCGTATCGGCTCCCGGTACCCGGATCTACAGCGCGGTGATCGGCGGCACCAGCCTGGCAGACCTGACCCAGGGCTACGCCAACAAGAACGGCACGTCCATGGCCGCGCCCCATGCCGCTGGCGCGGCGGCGGTGCTGATGGAGCGCTTCCCCTACATGAGCGGCGCACAGATCGCCAGTGTGCTGCGCACCACCGCCACCGACATGGGCGCGCCCGGCATCGATGCCTTGTACGGTTGGGGCATGATCAACCTGGACAAGGGTATCCGTGGCCCGGGGATGTTGGTCACCGAACAGGACATTCCCGAGGAGTTCCGTATCGCCGGCGGCTACGGCCCGAGCCAGTTCGTGGTCGATCTGCCGGGTGTCGGCGCTGTGGTGGATGACGGCAGGCCGACCAAGCGGCTCTGTAACAGCCCTGATTGCGGGTGGGACCTTTGGAGTAACGATATCGCTGGCCATGGCGGCCTGACCAAGCAGGGCATCGGCACCCTGGTACTCAGCGGTAACAACACCTACGGCGGCCCAACCCTGGTAAACCAGGGGCGGCTGGCGGTCAATGGCTCGCTGCAATCGACGGTGACGGTCAATGACGGCGGCGTGCTGGGCGGCAACGGCCGGATCGGTGCGCTGGTGGTCAACAGTGGCGGCGTGGTGGCGCCAGGCAATTCCATCGGCACCCTACGCGTGGGCTCCGACGTGACCTTCCAGCCGGGCTCGACCTATGCCGTGGAGGTTGATGCTACTGGCAGCGACCGCCTGGTCAGCGATGGCACGGTTTCGGTAAACGGTGCGAACCTGGCCCTGGATCTGCAGAACCCCGGGGTTTCGCTGCAGTCCCGGCAGGCAACCAGCCTGGTGGGGCGTCAGTTCGACATCCTGCAGGCCGCAGGCGGCGTGCAGGGCGGTTTTGCCGCTGTGCAGTCCAACCTGCTGTTCCTCGGTGGTGGCTTGGCCTATACCGGCACCGGGGTGCAGCTGGCGGTGCAACGTAGCGCCAGCTTCGCCAGTGTCGGCTTGACCGCCAACCAGCGTTCGGTGGCCGAGGCCGCCGATCGGCTCGGCGCGGGCAACCCGGTCTATGAGAGCCTGCTGTTGTCGGCTGATGCCGGCAGCGCCCGGCAGGCGTTCGATCAGCTGTCCGGTGAAATCCACCCGGCGGTGGGCAACCTGCTGCTCAACGACAGTCGCCAATTGCGCGACGCCGTGGGCGAGCGTACTCGCCAGCAGGGTGTCGCCGCCGCTCCGGCCTTGGACGGTCAGGGCAACGGCCTGTGGGTCAAAGCCCTGGGAGCCTGGGGCAAGGCCGACGGTGATTCCGGGCATGCGCGCTACAGCAGTTCGATTGGCGGCATGCTGCTGGGGGTTGATGGACAGATGAGCGAGGACACCCGCGTCGGCGTCTTCACCGGCTACAGCGACAGCTCGCTGAGCATGGGCGATGGTCGTCATTCCTCGGCCAGCGTCGACAGCTACCACCTGGGTGCCTATGCCGGTAAGGAACTGGAGCAGGTGCGCCTGAGCCTGGGCGGCAGCCACAGCTGGCACCGCATCGAGACCAAGCGCGAGCTGCAGTACAACGAGGTCAGTGATCGCCAGAAGAGCAAGCGCGATGCGCAGAGCACCCAGGTGTTCGGCGAGGCCGCCTGGAAGGTCGCGGTGCCGGGCATGGCGCTGGAGCCGTTCGCCAACCTGGCCTATGTGCATATCGCCAGCGACAGCTTCAAGGAGCATGGTGGCGCTGCCGCGCTCAAGGGTGGACGGGATAACCGCGATGCCTGGCTCTCGACCCTGGGCATGCGCGCCGGCAAGCAGCTGCAGTTGTCCAGCGGCCAGGCGGTGGAACTTTCCGCAACCCTGGGCTGGCAGCACAACCTGAGCTCCACCGGATCCGACCAGCACCTGGCCTTTGCCGGTCAGGGCGATACCTACAAGGTCCAGGCGCTGTCTCTGGACCGTGATGCGGCGGTGGTCGGCGCACGGGCGGGGATCAGCCTGGGGCGTCAGGCCCGGGTCAACCTCGATTACAACGGACTGCTGGGTAGCCGCGACAAGAGCCACGGGGTCGGCCTGACCCTGGACTGGGCGTTCTGAGGCCCTGAAAAACAAAACGCCCGATGCTGTGCATCGGGCGTTTTGCTTGGCCTGGCTGAACCGCCATTTCGCAATTACAGGTCCTTGATGCTCTGCACCTGGTCCTTGTTGATGCGGGTCGGCTTGCCGTCCAGTTGCTTGAACTCGTAGAAGCCGGAGTTGCGGTCGAAGTGCGGAGTGTCGGTAGTCTGCAGTTCGCGGCCATCGTTGAGGGTGATCACGCTCGGGGTGGAGCAGCCGGCCAGGGTGGCGAAGGCGCCGATCAGCAGGGCGGGCAGCAGCAGCTTTTTCATGGGGTACTTCCTGGATCAGAGGGAAAAGGCGAGCGTCATGACGCTCGCCGAAGGGTTGTCAGTCGATGTATTCGAACAACTTGACGATCTTCTGCACGCCCGACACGCCCTGCACCACGTTGGTGGCGGCGTTGGCCTCCTGCTGCCGGACCAGGCCGAGCAGGTAGACAATACCGTTCTCGGTGATCACCTTGATGCGCGAGCTGGGAACGCTTTCGTCGGTCAGCATCTGGGTCTTGATCTTGGTGGTCAGCCAGGCGTCGTTGTTGCGCGCCAGGATCGAAGAGGGCTGAATCACTTGCAGCTCGTTATGCACCTTCTTGACCCGCTGCACCTGGCCGGCGGTCTGCTCGGCGAGGGACTTGAGGTCGGCGCGCGGGGTCTGGCCGGCGAGCAGCACCACGCCGTTGTAGCTGCTGACGACGATGTGCGAGCCCTTGTCCAGCTCAGGGTTGGCCTTGGCGATGTTGACCGAGACCTTGGTCTCGATCAGCGAATCGTCGATCTTGCTGCCGATGGTGCGGGTGCCGCGGTCATCCTCGATCGGCGAGTTGCGGGTCGAGGTCAGCACGGAACTGCAGCCGGAGACACCCAGGCACAGGGTTAGGGCCATCAGGCCGAGACGCTTGGAGATCATTCTTCACTCCCGAACAGTTGGCTGTCGATCAGGTCGCACAGACAGTGGATCGCCAGCAGGTGGACTTCCTGGATGCGTGCGGTCACGGTCGAGGGTACGCGGATTTCCACGTCCTCGGGCAGCAGCAGCGAGGCCATGCCGCCGCCGTCGCGCCCGGTCAGGGCAACGACGATCATTTCGCGGTCATGGGCGGCCTGGATCGCCTGGATCACGTTGGCCGAGTTGCCGCTGGTGGAGATCGCCAGCAGAACGTCGCCGGGCTGGCCCAGGGCGCGGATCTGCTTGGAGAAGATTTCGTTGTAGCTGTAGTCGTTGGCGATCGAGGTGAGCGTGGAGCTGTCGGTGGTCAGGGCGATGGCCGGCAGGCTCGGGCGCTCGCGCTCGAAGCGGTTGAGCAGCTCCGAAGAGAAATGCTGGGCATCACCGGCCGAGCCGCCGTTGCCGCAGGCGAGCATCTTGCCGTCGTTGAGCAGGGTGTTGACCATGACCAGGCTGGCCTGCTCGATGTAGGGTGCCAGGATGTCCATTGCCTGTTGCTTGGTGTCGATGCTGTTCTGGAACAGTCGGCGGATTCGGGATTGCATGTCCATCTGGGTGACCTTAAGAGGGGCGGTGGCCTTTGCTACGCGCAACAGTGACCAGCCCGCGAAACATAGAGCTAGAAAATCGAATTGGGTTCAGCATTCGAAGGCGTTTTTCAGCCAATGAAGCGGTTGCCCCGCATGCCCCTGGCCCTGCAGGGCGACTACGTCGAAACGGCAGGGGTGGGTGGCCCAGTGAGGCGTTTGCTGCAGGAAGAGGTTGGCGGCCAGCGCCAGTCGCTGCTGCTTGCGCCCATCGATACTGGCGAGCGCTCCGCCGAACTCCGCATGCAACCGGTAGCGGACTTCGACGAATACTACTGTATCGGCATCGAGCATGACCAGATCGAGCTCGCCCCGCTTGCATCGCCAGTTGCGCGCCAGCAGCCGCAGGCCTTGCCCTTGAAGGTAGTCAAGGGCATGGTCCTCGGCGGCCTGGCCGGCATGGCTGGGCGATGCGCCAGGCATCAGCGCGGCGTGTCCGGCAGGCGCTTGACCTGACCGCCGGCGAACTCGGCCCACGGCAGCTGGCGTTCGACGCGCTGGTTGGCATTCATGCTCAGGCTGCCGGACAGGCCTTCGACGCGGTTGTCCGGCAGTGCCTTGAGCTGGCCCAGGCGCGGTGCCAGGCTGTAGGCATCGACGCCCATGGCGTACAGGCGGCCGAGGCTGCCGGCGGCCTGCGGCCACTGCTGCACGACCTGCTGGCGCAGGCTGTTGCTGGTGTCCAGCAGCCACGGCGTTTCGCAGAAGCGGATGCCGTTCATGTCGTTGTACTGGTTGACGTCGCCGCTGGCGCTGTACAGGTTGGAGGTGGCGTAGACCGGCACGTCGCCGGCGTACTGGAAGTTCAGCGTCGGCTTGATCTGCTGGGCCTGCTGCGGCGTCGAGGCGAGGAAGATGAAGTCGATGTCCTGGCGACGCGAAGGCTGGGCGGCGATGTTGCCGCCGACGGTGCTCTGCAGGCTCTTGGCGCGGCCTTCGCTCTGGCGCAGCTGGAACAGGTCGGCGATCTGCTGGGCGAGGGCGACCGGCTGGGCGATGCGCTGGGCGCTGATCAGGGTGCCGCCATTGCCTTCCCAGTCCTGACGGAAGGCGGCGAGCACGCGGTCGCCCCACTCACCGCTCGGCACCAGGGCCACGGCGCGGACCATGCCGTCGGCGCGGGCGCGGCGGGCGACTTCGCGGGCTTCGTCTTCGGCGGCCAGACCGAACTGGAACAGTTGCGGCGGGGCTTTCTGGCCGGCGTCAGCGTAGTTCAGGGCCAGGGTGGTGATGGGCAGTTGCGGGTAGGCGGCGAGCTTCTTGACCAGCGGTTTTTCCAGCGGGCCGACCACCAGTTGCACACCGGCGGCCTGGGCCTGGCGGTAGAAGTCATCGAGCGAGGTGATGCGCGAGCTGTCGAACACCTGCACCGCCGGGGCCGGCTGGCCACCTTGCTGGGCCTGGAAGTGGGCGGCCATGAAGCCGTCGCGCAGGGCGCGGGCGACGCCGGCCAGCGGGCCTTCCTGGGGCAGCAGCAGGGCGATCTTGGTCAGCGGCTGGCTGGCCAGCTCCTTGAGCTTGACCAGGGCGGTCGGCAGTTGCCTGGCCGCCGGGTGCTCGGGGTGTTGCTGGCGCCAGCTGTCGATGGCGGCCTGTTGCTGTTCCAGGGTGCCGGCGCGCTTCACGGCGAGGGCCAGGCTGGTCCAGCCGGCCAGGGTCTCGTTGGCGGCGGGCTGCTGCAGTTGCTCTGCGGGCAGCGAGGCGACCAGGGCCCAGGTCGCGTCGTTGTTGGCGGCGGCGGCCTGCTCGCTGAGCAGCGGCGCCAGCAGTACGCGCTGCTGGGCGGCGGCCAGGGCCTGGCCATCGGCTTCGAGGGCGGCGGCGTGGACGCTGTAGGTGCGAACCTGCTGCTCGGCCGGCAGTTCGCCGACGCGCTGCAGGCTCGGGTGGCCGAGGGCGGTCAGGGCGGCCTTGGGCTGGTTGCGGCTCATGGCCAGTTCCGCGGCCAGGGTCGAGGCGAACACCTGCTGGGCGGGCTTGAGCGGTTCCAGCGGGACCTGCTCGAGGATCCGGGCCGCGCGCGGGAAGTCCTTCTGCTTGTATGCCAGGTCCGCGGCGCTCAGGCGCAGCAGGGCCGCGTCCTCGGCGGACTTGCTGGAGGCTGCCTTCTCGAGCAGTTGCTCGATGCTGGCGTCCGGGGTGCGCGGCAGTTCGCCCAGGCTGGATGAGGGCGAGCTGGCGCAGGCTGCCAGCAGGGCAGCGAGGCAGAGGGCTGTGAGCAGCCGCAGACAAGCGATCATGTAAAGGTCCTGTTACTCGATCAAGTTGGCCGGCAATTGTACCCAAGCGGGGGGCGGGGCGCGATCTCGTCGACACTGATCCTTCACTATAGGTGGCCGCTGGGGGTGCCGGGGGTGAAGTTCTTTGCGCCCTGTTACCGGCGCTCGGGCTACAATGACGACCTTTGATCCGGAAAGCAGGTGTGCGCAGTGACTGATGTTGCAGGGGTTTCGAAATCCACGTTGGGCAAGCTTTACGTCGTCGCCACGCCCATCGGCAACCTCGACGACATGAGCGCCCGGGCGCTGAAGGTGCTGGCCGACGTGAGCCTGATCGCCGCCGAGGACACCCGTCACTCGGTGCGCCTGCTGCAGCATTTCGGCATCGACACGCCGCTGGCGGCCTGCCATGAGCACAACGAGCGCGATGAAGGCGGGCGTTTCATCACCCGCCTGCTGGCCGGCGACGATGTGGCGCTGGTGTCCGATGCCGGCACCCCGCTGATTTCCGACCCGGGCTATCACCTGGTGCGCCAGGCGCGTGCCGCCGGGGTGCAGGTGGTGCCGGTGCCCGGCGCCTGCGCGCTGATCGCCGCGCTGTCGGCGGCGGGGCTGCCGTCGGACCGCTTCATCTTCGAGGGGTTCCTGCCGGCCAAGGCCGCCGGGCGCAAGGCGCGCCTGGAGCAGGTCAGGGAAGAGCCGCGCACGCTGATCTTCTATGAGGCGCCGCATCGCATCCTCGAATGCCTGCAAGACATGGAGGCGGTGTTCGGTGGCGAGCGTCCGGCGTTGTTGGCCCGCGAGATCACCAAGACCTTCGAGACCCTGAAGGGGCTGCCCCTGGCCGAGCTGCGCGCGTTCGTGCAGGACGACAGCAACCAGCAGCGTGGCGAGTGCGTGGTACTGGTGGCTGGCTGGAGCGCGCCGGAGGGCGAGCAGGCGATCAGCGCCGAGGCCCAGCGCGTGCTCGACCTGCTGCTGGCCGAGCTGCCGTTGAAGAAGGCCGCGGCATTGGCGGCCGAGATTACCGGAGTACGCAAGAACCTGCTCTACCAGTTGGCGCTGGAGAAACAGAAATCCCATTAATGGCGTAATGGTATTATTTGTCACATCGCTTGTTCTTGGGCGCGCCTACCGGTAACCTTGGCGGCGGAGAGTCGATCGGACAGTCGCTGCCGTCTTTTGTTCCGCAAGAGGCGGGGGAGGAAAGTCCGGGCTCCATAGGGCAGAGTGCCAGGTAACGCCTGGGAGGCGCGAGCCTACGGAAAGTGCCACAGAAAACAACCGCCTAAGCACTTCGGTGCCGGTAAGGGTGAAAAGGTGCGGTAAGAGCGCACCGCACGGCTGGCAACAGTCCGTGGCTAGGTAAACCCCACTCGGAGCAAGACCAAATAGGGTTCCATACGGCGTGGCCCGCGTCGGAACCGGGTAGGTTGCTAGAGGCGTCCAGTGATGGCCGTCGTAGAGGAATGACTGTCCTCGACAAAACCCGGCTTACAGATCGACTCTCCACCTCTTCCCTCCCTGCTTGAATCGATAGCAGAAGCGTCCTGGTAATACCGAAAAATTCTTACTCTTAATAAATCACTTTAACTTCGCACTCTATCCGCTTGAGTGTGTTTGATTTTTCCCGTCAGTTTTCTTCTCCGGCAATCCTTCCACCTTCCTTTGTTGAGCTAAATCGCCGTCCTGTAAGGGATTTCCTTATGAACGTGCCTTGACGGTGTGGCGGGCGGATTCCTATAGTGTGCGCAAGTGGCAGAAAGTGGGATGAAGTGGGTTTTCTGACACAAAAAAGCTAACATTGTGGGGAATCGCAGCCGTGTTCCGCGGAGCCAACGCCGTCAGCCTCGATGCCAAGGGCCGTCTCGCCATGCCGAGCCGGTACCGTGACGAGCTCGATTCGCGTTGCAATGGTCAACTGATCGTGACCATCGACGCCGTTGACCCCTGCTTGTGTGTTTATCCCCTCGATGAGTGGGAACAGATAGAAGCCAAGTTGCGCGCCTTGCCGTCGTTGCGTGAGGAAAACCGTCGCCTGCAGCGTTTGCTGATCGGTAACGCGGTTGACCTGGAGCTCGATGGCAGCGGGCGTTTCCTGGTGCCGCCGCGCCTGCGTGAGTACGCCAAGCTGGACAAGAAGGCGATGCTGGTGGGGCAGCTGAACAAATTCCAGCTGTGGGATGAGGATGCCTGGAACGCGGTTTCGGCAGCCGACCTTGCAGCTATTCAACAACCGGGCGCCATGCCCGATGATTTGCGTGACCTGATCCTGTGACCATAGATAGCGGCTTCAACCACATCACCGTCCTCCTCGACGAAGCCGTCGAGGCCTTGGCCCTGCGCGCCGACGGTTGCTATCTGGACGGCACCTTCGGGCGCGGCGGCCACAGCCGCCTGATCCTCAGCAAGCTCGGGCCGCAAGGGCGGCTGCTGGGGTTCGACAAGGATCCACAGGCGATTGCCACCGGGCAAGCGCTGGCGGCCGAAGACGGCCGCTTTGTCATTGTGCAGCGCAGCTTTGCCGAGCTGGGCGCCGAGGTGGCCGAGCGCGGACTGGACGGCAAGGTCGGCGGCATCCTGCTCGACCTGGGCGTGTCTTCGCCGCAGCTCGATGACCCCGAGCGCGGCTTCAGCTTCCTCAACGACGGCCCGCTGGACATGCGCATGAACCCGGACCAGGGCGTCAGCGCCGCCGAGTTCATCGCCACCGCGCCAGAGGAAGAAATCGCCCGCGTGTTCAAGGAATACGGCGAGGAGCGCTTCGCCAAGCGCATGGCCCGTGCCGTGGTGCTGCGCCGCGAGCAGCAGCCGTTCACCCGCACCGGCGATCTGGCCGAGGTGCTCAAGGTCGCCAACCCGGCCTGGGAGAAGGGCAAGAACCCGGCCACCCGTGCCTTCCAGGGGCTGCGCATCCACGTCAACAACGAACTGGGCGACCTGGAGACCGGCCTCGAAGCCGCGATCGACGCGCTGGAGGTCGGTGGCCGCCTGGCGGTGATCAGCTTCCATTCCCTCGAGGATCGCATCGTCAAGCTGTTCATGCGCAAGCTGGCCAAGGGCGAGCAGGACAACCTGCCGCGCAACCTGCCGGTACAGCACAAGACCTTCGAGCCGAAGATCAAGCTCATCGGCAAGGCGCAGTTCGCCTCCGAAGTCGAGCTCAAGGCCAACCCGCGATCGCGCAGCGCCGTGATGCGGGTGGCGGAGAAGTTGCGGTGAGCCGGCTGTTTGCCAAACCTTTGCCAGGCGGAAGCTTCCTGATGCTTCTGCTGTTCGTCGCCGTCCTGATTTCGGCCATTGCCGTCTCCTACAGCGCCCACTGGAACCGCCAGCTGCTCAACACCCTGTACGGTGAGCTGAGCGAGCGCGACAAGGCCCAGGCCGAGTGGGGTCGGCTGATCCTCGAGCAAAGCACCTGGACCGCGTCCAGCCGTATCGAGAGCCTGGCCTCCGAGCAGCTCAAGATGCGCGTGCCCGCCGCTGACGAAGTGCGGATGGTGGCGCCATGATGAAGCTCGAGGGCGCACTCTACCCCTGGCGGTTCAGGGTGGTGATCGGCTTGCTGGCGCTGATGGTCGGTGCCATCTGCTGGCGCATCATCGACCTGCAGGTGGTCGACCGTGACTTCCTCAAGGGCCAGGGCGATGCCCGCAGCCTGCGTCATATCCCCATTCCCGCGCACCGTGGCCTGATCACCGATCGCAATGGCGAGCCGCTGGCCGTCAGTACCCCGGTCACCACCCTGTGGGCTAACCCCAAGGAGATGCAGGCAGCCAAGGAACGCTGGCCGCAGCTGGCCGCCGCGCTCGGGCAGAACCCGCAGCAGCTGACCGAGCGCCTCACCCAGCAGGCCAGCAAGGAATTCATCTACCTGGTCCGCGGCCTGACCCCGGAGCAGGGCCAGCACGTGCTCGACCTGAAGGTGCCGGGCGTCTACGGCCTGGAAGAGTTCCGCCGCTTCTATCCGGCCGGCGATGTCACCGCGCACATGGTCGGCTTCACCGACCTGGACGACCATGGTCGTGAAGGCGTCGAGCTGGCCTATGACGAATGGCTCGCCGGAGTGCCCGGCAAGCGGCAGGTGATCAAGGACCGGCGCGGCCGGCTGATCAAGGACATCCAGGTAACCAAGAACGCCAAGGCCGGCAAGACCTTGGCGTTGTCGATAGACCTGCGCCTGCAATACCTGGCCACCCGCGAACTGCGCAACGCCATCGCCGAACAGGAAGCCAAGGCCGGCAGCCTGGTGATCATGGACGTCAAGACCGGCGAGGTCCTGGCCATGGTCAACCAGCCGACCTACAACCCCAACAACCGCCGCAGCATGTTCCCGGCGGCCATGCGCAACCGGGCGATCATCGACGTCTTCGAGCCGGGCTCGACGGTCAAGCCGATCTCCATGAGCGCGGCGCTGCAGAGCGGCCGCTGGAAACCCACCGACAAGGTCGAGGTGTATCCGGGCAGCCTGCAAATTGGTCGCTACACCATCAAGGACGTGTCCAGGAGCGAGGGCCCGATCCTCGACCTGACCGGCATCCTGATCAACTCGTCCAACGTCGGCATGAGCAAGATCGCCTTCGATATCGGTGGCGAGGCCATCTACCGGGTGATGTCCCAGGTCGGTCTGGGCCAGTACACCGGCCTCGGTTTCCCGGGCGAGCGCGTCGGCAACCTGCCCAACCACCGCGAGTGGCGCAAGGCCGAGACCGCGACCCTGTCGTACGGTTACGGCGTGTCGGTGACCGCCCTGCAACTGGTGCATGCCTACGCCGCGCTGGCCAACGACGGCAAGATGGTGCCGCTGTCGATCCTCAAGGTCGACAAGGCGCCGGAAGCCGTGCAGGCGATCCCCAAGGAAACCGCCGAAACCGTGCAGGCCATGCTGCAGCAGGTGATCGAGGCGCCGCGCGGGGTATTCCGCGCCCAGGTGCCGTTCTACCACGTGGGGGGCAAGTCGGGTACCGCGCGCAAGGCCACCGTCGGCTCCAAGGGCTACACCGAGAACGCCTATCGCTCGCTGTTCGCTGGCTTCGGCCCGATGAGCGACCCGCGCTACGCCATCGTCGTGGTCATCGACGAGCCGAGCAAGGGCGGCTACTTCGGCGGCCTGGTCTCGGCCCCCGTATTCAGCAAAGTGATGTCGGGCACCCTGCGCCTGATGAATGTACCGCCGGACAACCTGCCGCCCTCGACGCAGCAAGCCAGCGCAGTACCCGCCAAGGGAGGGCGAGGTTGATGACGATGCCATTGAGCAAACTGTTTGCCCATGCCAGCCGCGATCCGTTGATCCGCGAGCTGACCCTGGACAGCCGCGCCGTGCGTCCGGGCGACCTGTTCCTGGCCGTGCCGGGGGCCAAGGTCGATGGTCGCGCGCATATCGCCGATGCCTTGGCCCGTGGCGCCGCCGCGGTGGCCTATGAAGAGCAGGGTGCCAGCGTGCTGCCGCTCACCGATGCGCCGCTGATTCCGGTCAAGGGCCTGATCGGCCAGTTGTCGCAGATCGCCGGGCGCTTCTATGGCGAACCGAGCCGTCAGCTCGACCTGGTCGGCGTGACCGGTACCAACGGCAAGACCAGCGTGACCCAGCTGCTGGGCCAGGCGCTTGATGCCCTTGGCCGGCGTTGTGGCCTGATCGGCACGCTTGGCACTGGCTTCTATGGCGAGCTGCAGAGTGGTCGCCTGACCACGCCGGACCCGATTGCTGTGCAATCGACCTTGAACGACCTGAAAAAGGGCGGCGCCAAGGCCGTGGCCATGGAGGTTTCCTCCCATGCCCTCGAACAGGGTCGGGTGGCCGCGCTGGACTTCGATATCGCGGTGATGACCAACCTGTCCCGCGACCACCTGGACTACCACGGCAGCATGGAGGCCTACGAGGCCGCCAAGGCCAAGCTGTTCGCCTGGCCAAGCCTGCGCGCCCGGGTGGTCAACCTGGACGATGACTTTGGGCGTCGCCTGGCAGACGCTCCAGCCACATCGCGCCTGATCAGCTACAGCCTGCAGGATTCGGCGGCGACGCTGTTCTGCAAAGAGTCTGCCTTCAACGATGATGGCGTGCGCGCCGTGATCGTCACCCCACAGGGCGAGCATGTCCTGCGCAGCCGTCTGCTGGGGCGTTTCAATCTGAGCAACATGCTGGCGGCGGTAGCCACGCTGATGGCGCTGGATTACCCGCTGGATGAAATTCTCAAGGTCACCCCGCAACTGCACGGGCCGGTCGGTCGCATGCAGCGCCTGGGTGGCGGTGACAAGCCGTTGGTGGTGGTCGATTACGCCCACACTCCGGATGCTCTGGAGAAAGTACTCGAAGCCTTGCGTCCGCACGCTCACGGCAAGCTGCTGTGCCTATTCGGCTGTGGTGGCGATCGTGACGCCGGCAAGCGTCCGCTGATGGCCGAAGTGGCCGAGCGCCTGGCCGACCGTGTGCTGGTCACCGACGACAACCCGCGTAGCGAAGACCCCCTGCGGATCTTTGCCGATATTCGCCCCGGTTTCGCCAAGCCTGCGGCCGTCGCGTTCGTCGCCGGCCGTGGCACGGCCATTGCCCAACTGATCGCCAGTGCCAGGGCCGACGACGTGATCGTCTTGGCAGGCAAGGGTCACGAGGACTACCAGGAGATCAACGGCAAGCGCCATGACTTCTCCGACCTGGTCGAAGCCGACAAGGCACTTGCAGCCTGGGAGGCGCCACATGCTTAAGCCGATGATTCTCAGCCAGCTGACCGGTGCCCTGGGTGCACGCCTGGCAGGGGCCGACGCCAGCTTCAGCGGAGTGAGCATCGACAGCCGCACCGTCGGTGCCGGCCAGCTGTTCGTCGCCCTGACCGGGCCGCGCTTCGATGGCCACGACTATCTGGCCGACGTGAAAGCCAAAGGCGCCGTCGCCGCGCTGGTCGAGCGTGAAGTCAGCGATGTCGACCTGCCACAGCTGCTGGTCGCCGATTGCCGTATCGCCCTTGGCCAGCTCGGCGCCCTGAACCGTGCCGCCTTCGACAAGCCGGTGGTGGCCATCACCGGCTCCAGCGGCAAGACCACGGTCAAGGAAATGCTCGCCGCGATCCTGCGCACCCGCGGGCCGGTGCATGCCACCCGTGGCAACCTGAACAACGACCTCGGCGCACCTTTGACCCTGCTGGAGATCGCTCCGGAGCACAGCGCCGCGGTGATCGAGCTGGGCGCCTCGCGCATTGGCGAGATTCGCTACACCGTTGGCCTGACCCAGCCGCAAGTGGTCATCATCAATAACGCCGGTACCGCCCATGTCGGTGAGTTCGGTGGCCCGGAGAAGATCGTCGAGGCCAAGGGCGAAATCCTCGAAGGCCTGGGCGAGGGCGGCACGGCCATCCTCAACCTGGCCGACAAGGCGTTCGAGATCTGGCGCAAGCGGGCAGGCGCTCACCGCATCTTCAGTTTCGCCCTGGACAATCCGCAGGCGGACTTCCACGCCAGTGATATCGGGCGCGACGCTCGTGGCTGCCCGTCGTTCACCCTGCACGGCCCGACTGGCAGCGTCCCGGTGCAGTTGAACCTGCTCGGCACCCACAACGTCAGCAACGCCCTGGCCGCTGCGGCCGCCGCCCATGCCGTCGGTCTGAGCCTGAGCGGCATCGCCGCCGGTCTGAACGCCGTGCAACCGGTCAAGGGCCGCACCGTGGCGCAGATCGCGCCGAACGGCGTGCGGGTCATCGACGACAGCTACAACGCAAATCCCACCTCGATGTGCGCCGCCATTGATATACTCGCCGGCTTTTCCGGACGCACCGTCCTGGTGCTCGGGGATATCGGCGAACTGGGGCAATGGGCCGAGGAAGGTCACCGCCAGGTGGGTGACTACGCACGCGGCAAGGTCGACGCGCTGTACGCGGTGGGTGCCAACATGGCTCATGCGGTCAAGGCGTTCGGCGCCAATGCCCGCCATTTCGCCACTCAAGCTGAGCTTATCGCTGCCGTTGGCACCGAGAATGCCAGCGACACCACTATCTTGATCAAGGGCTCGCGCAGCGCTGCGATGGAAAACGTCGTGGCCGCACTGTGTGGTGCCAGCGGGGAGAAACATTAATGCTGCTGCTGTTGGCTGAGTATCTGCAACAGTTCCACAAGGGCTTCGCGGTCTTCCAGTACCTGACCCTGCGCGGGATCCTGGGTGTGCTGACCGCGTTGTCACTGGCCCTGTGGTTGGGCCCGTGGATGATCCGTACCCTGCAGACCCGCCAGATCGGTCAGGCCGTGCGCAACGACGGCCCGCAATCGCACCTGTCCAAATCCGGCACCCCGACCATGGGCGGCGCGCTGATCCTGTCCGCCATCGCCATCAGCACCCTGCTGTGGGCCGACCTGACCAATCGCTACGTATGGGTTGTCTTGATCGTCACCCTGGCGTTCGGCGCCATCGGCTGGGTCGATGACTACCGCAAGGTGATCGAGAAGAACTCCCGCGGCCTGCCAAGCCGCTGGAAATATTTCTGGCAGTCGGTGTTCGGCCTGGCCGCGGCGATCTTCCTGTACAAGACCGCGCCGACCAGCGTCGAGACCACGCTGATCATTCCGATGCTCAAGGACCTGGCGATTCCGCTGGGCGCCGGGTTCATCGTGCTGACCTATTTCGTCATCGTCGGCTCGAGCAACGCGGTCAACCTGACCGACGGCCTCGATGGCCTGGCGATCATGCCGACGGTGATGGTCGGCGGTGCCCTGGGCATCTTCTGCTACCTGTCGGGCAACGTGAAGTTCGCCGAATACCTGCTGATCCCGTACGTGCCTGGCGCGGGCGAGCTGATCGTGTTCTGCGGCGCGCTGATCGGCGCCGGCCTGGGCTTCCTGTGGTTCAACACCTACCCGGCCCAGGTGTTCATGGGCGACGTCGGCGCACTGGCGCTGGGCGCGGCCCTGGGGACCATCGCGGTGATCGTCCGCCAGGAGATCGTCCTGTTCATCATGGGCGGCGTGTTCGTGATGGAAACCCTGTCGGTGGTCATCCAGGTGGCTTCGTTCAAGCTCACCGGCAAGCGCGTGTTCCGCATGGCGCCGATCCATCACCACTTTGAACTCAAGGGTTGGCCCGAGCCACGGGTGATCGTCCGCTTCTGGATCATCACCGTGATTCTGGTGCTGATTGGCCTTGCCACCCTGAAACTGAGGTAACCGAGCGTGTCACTGATCGCTTCCGACCAATTCCGCATCGTTGTCGGCCTCGGCAAGAGCGGCATGTCCCTGGTTCGCTTCCTGGCGAACCGGGGCATTGCCTTTGCGGTCGCCGACACCCGCGAGCAACCGCCGGAACTGGACACCCTGCGCCGTGAGTACCCGCAGGTGGAAGTGCGCTGTGGCGAGCTGGACGTGGATTTCCTGTGCCGGGCCAACGAGCTGTACGTGAGCCCCGGCCTGGCCCTGGCCACGCCTGCCCTGCAGCAGGCTGCCGCGCGCGGCGTGAAGCTGTCCGGCGACATCGAGCTGTTCGCCCGCCACGCCAAGGCGCCGATCATCGCCATCAGCGGCTCCAACGCCAAGAGCACCGTGACCACCCTGGTCGGCGAGATGGTCGCCAAGGCAGGCAAACGTGTGGCAGTCGGCGGCAACCTTGGCACCCCGGCCCTCGACCTGCTGGCCGACGATGTCGAGCTGTACGTGCTGGAGCTGTCGAGCTTCCAGCTGGAGACCACCGACCAGCTCAACGCCGAAGTGGCCACCGTGCTGAACATCAGCGAAGACCACATGGACCGCTACAGCGGCCTGCCGGCCTATCACCTGGCCAAGCACCGGATCTTCCGCGGCGCCCGCCAGGTGGTGGTGAACCGCCAGGATGCCCTGAGCCGTCCATTGCCGGTCGAAGGCCGGCCGAGCTGGAGCTTCGGTCTCAACGCGCCGGACTTCAAGGCCTTTGGCCTGCGCGAGGTCGAGGGCGAGAAGTACCTGGCCTTCGAATTCCGGGCCCTCATGCCGGTGCGTGAGCTGAAGATCCGTGGCGCCCACAACCAGAGCAATGCCCTGGCCGCGTTGGCTCTCGGCCATGCCGCCGGCCTGCCATTCGAGCCGATGCTCGAGGCGCTGCGTGAATTCAAGGGCCTGGCCCATCGCTGCCAGTGGGTACGTGAGCGCAACGGAGTGAACTGGTACGACGATTCCAAGGCCACCAACGTCGGTGCGGCCCTGGCCGCCATCGAAGGCCTGGGCGCCGATATCGAAGGCAAGCTGGTACTGATCGCCGGTGGCGACGGCAAGGGCGCCGACTTCGCCGCCCTGCGCGAGCCGGTGGCTCAACACTGCCGTGCCGTGGTGCTGCTCGGCCGTGACGCCGAGCGTCTGGCCGAAACCTTGGGCGATGCCGTGGCGCAAGTCCGGGTCAAGAGCCTCGACGAAGCCGTGCAGCGTTGCGCCGAGCTGGCCCAGCCGGGTGACGCGGTACTGCTGTCGCCTGCCTGCGCCAGCCTCGACATGTTCAAGAATTTCGAAGAACGCGGGCGCCTGTTCGCCCAGGCGGCGGAGGGGCTGGCATGATCTTCGGCATCCTCAAACCGTACCCGTCGCCGCTGATCAGCGGCCGTGGCATCGACCTCGACTTCCCGCTGCTGGCCGGTTGCCTGGCGCTGCTGGGCCTGGGCCTGGTGATGATTACTTCGGCCTCCTCGGAAGTGGCCGCGGTGCAGTCGGGCAACCCGCTGTACCACATGTTCCGCCACCTGGTGTACGTCACCCTCGGCCTGGGCGCCGGGTTGATGACCATGCTGGTGCCGATCGCCACCTGGCAGCGCATGGGCTTCCTCATGCTGATCGGTGCCTTCGGCCTGCTGGTGCTGGTACTGGTACCGGGTATTGGCCGCGAAGTGAACGGTTCGATGCGCTGGATCGGCTTCAGCTTCTTCAACGTGCAGCCGTCGGAGATCGCCAAGGTCTTCGTGGTCATCTACCTCGCTGGCTACCTGGTGCGCCGGCAGACCGAGGTGCGCGAGAGCTGGATGGGCTTCTTCAAGCCGTTCATCGTGCTGCTGCCGATGGCCGGCCTGCTGCTGATGGAGCCGGACTTCGGCGCCACGGTGGTGATGATGGGCGCCGCGGCGGCCATGCTGTTCCTTGGCGGGGTAGGGTTGTTCCGCTTCTCGCTGATGGTGGTGCTGGCGGTCATTTCGGTGGTGGTGCTGGTCCAGGCCCAGCCGTACCGCATGGCGCGCCTGATCACCTTCACCGACCCCTGGTCCGACCAGTTCGGCTCCGGCTACCAGCTGACCCAGGCGCTGATCGCCTTCGGCCGCGGCGAGTGGCTGGGTGTGGGCCTGGGCAACAGTGTGCAGAAGCAGTTCTACCTGCCCGAGGCGCACACCGACTTCGTGTTCTCGGTGCTGGCCGAAGAGCTGGGCGTGATCGGCTCGCTGCTGACCATCGCGCTGTTCGTCTTCATTACCGTGCGTGCGCTGTACATCGGCCTGTGGGCCGAGAAGGCCAAGCAGTTCTTCGCCGCCTACATGGCCTTTGGCCTGTCGTTCCTGTGGATCGGCCAGTTCCTGATCAACATCGGCGTGAACGTCGGCCTGCTGCCGACCAAGGGCCTGACCCTGCCGTTCCTCAGCTACGGCGGCAGCTCGCTGGTGATCTGCTGCGCCTGCGTAGGGCTGTTGCTGCGCATCGAGTGGGAGAGTCGCACGCACCTGGGCAGCGAGGAACACGAATTCAAGGAGAGCGATTTTGCCGAGGAGACCAGTCATGGCCGCTGACGGCAAGAACATCCTGATCATGGCCGGCGGTACCGGGGGCCACGTGTTCCCGGCCCTGGCCTGCGCCCGCGAGTTCCAGGCCCGTGGCTACAGCGTGCACTGGCTGGGCACCCCGCGTGGCATCGAGAACGAACTGGTACCCCAGGCCGGCCTGCCGCTGCACTTGATCCAGGTCACCGGCCTGCGTGGCAAGGGCAAGCTGTCGCTGCTCAAGGCACCGTTCACTTTGATCAAGGCCGTGCTGCAGGCGCGGCGCATCGTGCGTGAGCTCAAGCCGGTCTGCGTGGTCGGCTTCGGTGGCTATGTGACCGGCCCCGGCGGTGTTGCCGCCCGCTTGTGCGGGGTGCCGCTGGTGATCCACGAGCAGAATGCCCGCGCCGGCACCACCAATCGCCTGCTGCTGCCGTTGGCCGCACGTGTCTGCGAAGCCTTCCCGGACACCTTCGCCGCCAGCGACAAGCTGCGCACCACCGGCAATCCGGTGCGTGCTGAGCTGTTCATGGAGGCGGCACGCGCGCCCCTGGCCGAGCGCCGTGCGCGCCTGCTGGTCATGGGCGGCAGCCTGGGTGCGGAACCATTGAACAAATTGTTGCCTAAGGCCCTGTCCGAAGTGCCGGCGAACCTGCGCCCCGAGGTGTTCCACCAGGCCGGGAAAAATCACGCCCCTGTCACCGCCGAGCGTTATCACGAGGCGGGTGTCGAGGCCCAGGTCGAACCGTTCATCAAGGACATGGCCCATGCCTATGGCTGGGCCGATATGGTGGTGTGCCGGGCCGGCGCCCTGACCGTCAGCGAACTCGCGGCGGCGGGCCTGCCCTCGATGCTGGTGCCCTTGCCCCATGCCATCGACGACCACCAGACCCACAACGCCCAATACCTGGCTCGCGAAGGCGCCGCCTTCCTGATGCCACAAGCGACTACTGGCGCAGCGCAGCTCGCTGAACGCCTGAACGAGGTGCTGATGCAACCCGAGAAACTCAACGCCATGGCCGGCACCGCCCGCCGCCTGGCCAAACCTGGCGCAACCAGCACCGTGGTCGATATCTGCCTGGAGGTGGCCCATGGTTGAGAGCCAGAAAGCCATGCCCCACCCGAAAATGGGCCGTATCCGTCGCATCCACTTCGTCGGTATCGGCGGCGTGGGCATGTGCGGCATTGCCGAAGTGCTGCTGAACCTGGGCTATGAAGTGTCCGGTTCCGACCTGAAAGAGTCGCCGGTGACCGAGCGCCTGCAGTCGTTCGGCGCGCAGATCTTCGTCGGCCACCGCGCCGAGAACGCCGCCAACGCCGATGTGCTGGTGGTGTCGAGCGCGATCAACCCGGCCAACCCGGAAGTCGCCACCGCCCTGGAACGCCGCATTCCCGTGGTGCCACGCGCCGAGATGCTCGCCGAGCTGATGCGCTACCGTCACGGCGTTGCCGTTGCCGGCACCCACGGCAAGACCACCACCACCAGCCTGCTGGCCTCGGTGTTCGCCGCCGGCGGCCTGGACCCGACCTTCGTCATCGGCGGTCGCCTGACCGCGGCCGGCACCAACGCGCAGCTGGGCACCAGCCGCTACCTGATCGCCGAGGCCGACGAGAGCGACGCCAGCTTCCTGCACCTGCAGCCGATGGTCGCCGTGGTCACCAATATCGATGCCGATCACATGGCCACCTACGAGGGTGACTTCAACAAGCTGAAGAAGACCTTCGTCGAGTTCCTGCACAACTTGCCGTTCTACGGGCTGGCGGTGATGTGCCTGGACGACCCGGTGGTGCGCGAGATCCTGCCGCAGGTCAAGCGTCCGACCGTCACCTACGGCTTCAGCGAAGAGGCCGATATCCGCGCCATCAACGTGCGCCAGCAAGGCATGCAGACCCACTTCACCGTGCTGCGCCGTGACTGCGAGCCGCTGGAAGTGTCGGTGAACATGCCGGGCAACCACAACGTGCTCAACGCCCTGGCCACCATCGCCATCGCCACCGACGAAGGCATCAGCGACCAAGCCATCGTTCAGGGCCTGTCGGGCTTCCAGGGCGTTGGTCGACGCTTCCAGGTGTACGGCGAGTTGCCGGTCGACGGCGGCAGCGTGATGCTGGTCGACGACTACGGCCATCACCCGACCGAAGTCGCCGCGGTGATCAAGGCCGTGCGTGGCGGCTGGCCGAGCCGTCGCCTGGTGATCGTCTACCAGCCGCACCGCTACAGCCGCACCCGCGACCTGTACGACGATTTCGTGCAGGTGCTGGGCGATGCCAACGTGCTGCTGCTGATGGAGGTCTACCCGGCCGGCGAAGAGCCGATCCCTGGTGCCGACAGCCGCCAGCTGTGCCACAGCATCCGCCAGCGCGGCAAGCTCGACCCAATCTACATCGAGCGCGGCGCCGAGCTCGCGCCACTGGTCAAACCGCTGCTGCGCGCCGGCGACATCCTGATCTGCCAGGGTGCCGGTGATGTCGGCGGCCTGGCCCCGCAACTGATGAAAAGCCCGCTGTTCGCCGGCGCCAAGCAGGAGAAGTCGAAATGACCAGCGCCTACGACACGCTGCATTCCACCCTTGACGTCAAGGCCTTCGGCCGCGTCGCCGTGTTGTACGGTGGCAAGAGCGCCGAGCGCGAGGTCTCGCTCAAGTCGGGCAGGGCCGTGATCGAGGCGCTGAGCAGCGCCGGAGTCGACGTGGTCGCCATCGACGTCGGTGACGACCTGCTGGATCGCTTGCAGAACGAGAAGATTGACCGCGCCTTCATCATCCTCCACGGCCGTGGCGGTGAGGACGGCAGCATGCAGGGCCTGCTCGAATGCCTGGGCATCCCTTACACCGGCAGCGGCATCCTCGCCTCGGCGCTGGCCATGGACAAGCTGCGCACCAAGCAGGTGTGGCAGAGCCTGGGCATCCCGACCCCGCGTCACGCGGTGCTGGGCAGCGAGCAGGATTGTGTTGCCGCCAGTGCGGAACTGGGCTTCCCGTTGATCGTCAAACCTGCCCATGAAGGTTCGAGCATCGGCATGGCCAAGGTGAACAGCGAGCAGGAACTGGTCGCCGCCTGGAAAGACGCCGCCAAATACGATTCGCAGGTACTGGTCGAGCAATGGATCCACGGCCCGGAGTTCACCGTCGCCGTATTGCGTGGCCAGGTGCTGCCGCCGATCGCGCTGGGCACCCCGCACGTGTTCTACGACTACGACGCCAAGTACATCGCCAATGACACCCAGTACCGCATCCCGTGCGGCCTGGACAGCGTCAAGGAACAGGAACTGATCGACCTGACCGCGCGCGCCTGCGATGCCGTTGGCATCGAGGGTTGGGGCCGGCTGGACGTGATGCAGGACGAGCAGGGCCGGTTCTGGCTGCTCGAGGTCAACACCGCACCGGGCATGACCGACCATAGCCTGGTGCCCATGGCGGCCCGCGCCGCCGGCCTGGACTTCCAGCAACTGGTGCTGGCGATCCTGGCCGACAGCGTAGCGAAGCGAGGTTAACCAGCCATGCAAGGCGCGATGATACGTCAGCAACCACCCGTTACCGGCCGCAGCAAGCCGGTGCCACGTGGTGCCAGCCGACTGGTGGCCGACGAGCCCGTATCGGCGCGCCTGCCTCGGCCAAGCTTCGGCGGTCTCAAGCGCCTGTTGTGGCCGGTGCTGCTGGTGGCCGCAGGCTTTGGCGCCTACGAGGGCGCCATCCGCCTGATGCCCTACGCCGACCGGCCGATCACCAAAATCGACGTGCAGGGCGACCTCAGCTACATCAGCCAGCAGTCGGTGCAGCAGCGGATCGCGCCGTACGTGGCGGCGAGCTTCTTCACCGTCGACCTGGCGGCGATGCGCGTGGAGCTGGAGCAGATGCCCTGGATCGCCCACGCCGAAGTGCGCCGGGTGTGGCCGGACGAGGTGGTGATCCGCCTGGAAGAACAGTTGCCGGTGGCGCGCTGGGGCGACGAGGCCTTGCTCAACAACCAGGGCCAGGCCTTCACCCCGCGCGAGCTGGCCAACTACGAGCACCTGCCGCAGCTGTTCGGGCCGCAGCGCGCTCAGCAACAAGTCATGCAGCAGTATCAGGTATTGAGCCAGATGCTGCGCCCCATGGGCTTTTCCATCGCTCGCCTGGAGCTGCGCGAGCGAGGCAGCTGGTTCCTGACCACCGGTGCGGGCAGCGCCGGGGCGGGCGTCGAGCTGCTGCTGGGGCGCGACCATCTGGTGGAGAAGATGCGCCGTTTCATTGCCATTTACGACAAATCGCTTAAAGACCAGATCACCAATATCGCCCGCATCGATCTGCGTTATTCCAACGGACTTGCCGTTGGTTGGCGGGAACCGAATGCACCGACGACGGCCCAACCCGCCGTTGCGAAGAATTAGAGAGAGGCAGGACCATGGCAAACGCGCATAGCGGCAAAATGATCGTCGGGCTGGACATCGGCACCTCCAAGGTGGTGGCGCTGGTGGGTGAGGTCGGCGAGGACGGCACCCTGGAGATCGTCGGGATCGGCACCCATCCGTCCCGCGGCCTGAAGAAGGGCGTGGTGGTGAACATCGAATCGACCGTGCAGTCGATCCAGCGCGCCGTCGAAGAGGCCCAGCTGATGGCCGGCTGCCGCATCCACTCGGCGTTCGTCGGCGTGGCCGGCAACCACATCCGCAGCCTGAACTCCCACGGCATCGTCGCCATCCGCGACCGCGAAGTCAGCACCGCCGACCTCGAGCGCGTGCTCGACGCCGCCCAGGCCGTGGCCATTCCGGCTGACCAGCGGGTGCTGCACACCCTGCCGCAGGACTACGTGATCGACAACCAGGAGGGCGTGCGCGAGCCCCTGGGCATGTCGGGCGTGCGCCTGGAAGCCAAGGTCCACGTGGTCACCTGCGCGGTCAACGCGGCGCAGAACATCGAGAAGTGCGTGCGCCGCTGCGGCCTGGAAATCGACGACATCATCCTCGAGCAGCTGGCCTCGGCCTACTCGGTGCTGACTGACGACGAGAAAGAGCTGGGCGTGTGCCTGGTGGACATCGGTGGCGGCACCACCGACATCGCCATCTTCACCGAAGGCGCGATCCGTCACACCGCGGTGATCCCGATCGCCGGTGATCAGGTCACCAACGACATCGCCATGGCCCTGCGCACCCCCACGCAGTACGCCGAGGAAATCAAGATCCGCTACGCCTGCGCCCTGGCCAAGCTGGCCGGCGCCGGCGAGACCATCAAGGTGCCGAGCGTCGGCGACCGCCCGCCACGCGAGCTGTCGCGCCAGGCCCTGGCCGAAGTGGTGGAGCCGCGTTACGACGAGCTGTTCACCCTGATCCAGGCTGAACTGCGTCGCAGCGGTTTCGAGGACCTGGTGCCGGCCGGCATCGTCCTCACCGGCGGCACCGCGAAGATGGAAGGCGCCGTGGAACTGGCCGAGGAGATCTTCCACATGCCGGTACGCCTGGGCGTGCCGCACAGCGTTCGGGGCCTGAGCGACGTGGTGCGCAACCCGATCTATTCCACCGGCGTGGGCCTGCTCACCTACGGCCTGCAGAAGCAGTCCGAGGACCCGTCCCTGACCGGTATCAGCAACAGCAACAGCAGCAACAACAGCTATGGCGATGAACCGAAGGGCCCTGTGCTTGAACGACTCAAGCGTTGGGTCCAGAGCAACTTCTAAGTTTCAAAGCAGTAGTGGTAGGCGCGACAACTAGAGAACTGTAAGGAGAGGGAAAATGTTCGAGCTCGTAGACAACGTCCCGCAAAGTCCGGTCATCAAGGTGATCGGCGTTGGCGGTGGCGGCGGCAACGCCGTCAACCACATGGTCAAGAGCAGCATCGAAGGCGTGGAATTCATCTGCGCCAACACCGATGCTCAGGCGCTGAAAAACATCGGCGCACGCACCATCCTGCAACTGGGCACGGGTGTGACCAAGGGCCTGGGTGCCGGTGCCAATCCGGAAGTCGGTCGTCAGGCCGCGCTGGAAGACCGTGAGCGCATCGCCGAGGTGCTGCAGGGCACCAACATGGTGTTCATCACCACCGGCATGGGCGGCGGTACCGGTACCGGCGCGGCGCCAATCATCGCCGAAGTGGCGAAAGAGATGGGTATCCTCACCGTTGCGGTGGTGACCCGTCCGTTCCCGTTCGAGGGCCGCAAGCGCATGCAGATCGCCGACGAAGGCATCCGCATGCTGGCTGAGAGCGTCGACTCGCTGATCACCATCCCCAACGAGAAGCTGCTGACCATCCTGGGCAAGGATGCAAGCCTGCTGTCCGCCTTCGCCAAGGCCGACGACGTGCTGGCCGGTGCCGTTCGCGGTATCTCCGACATCATCAAGCGTCCGGGCATGATCAACGTCGACTTTGCCGACGTGCGCACCGTGATGGGCGAGATGGGCATGGCGATGATGGGTACCGGTTGCGCCAGCGGCCCGAACCGTGCTCGCGAAGCCACCGAGGCGGCGATCCGCAACCCGCTGCTCGAGGACGTCAACCTGCAGGGCGCCCGCGGCATCCTGGTGAACATCACCGCCGGTCCCGACCTGTCGCTGGGCGAGTACTCCGACGTGGGTAGCATCATCGAGGCCTTCGCCTCCGACCACGCGATGGTCAAGGTCGGCACCGTGATCGATCCGGACATGCGCGACGAGCTGCACGTGACCGTGGTGGCCACTGGCCTGGGCGCGCGTATCGAGAAACCGGTCAAGGTGGTCGACAACACCCTGCAGACTGCCCAGCAGGTGTATGAGTCCTCCAACCCGGCCCCGGTTCGCCAGGAGCAGTCGGCGGTCAACTACCGTGACCTGGAGCGTCCGACCGTGATGCGCAACCAGGCCCACGCGGGTGCCGCGGCGGCAGCTAAACTCAACCCTCAGGATGATCTGGACTACCTGGATATCCCGGCGTTCCTGCGTCGTCAGGCCGATTAATGGAATTTATCAGGGGTATTAGGGTGATTGGTGTTCAGCAAAGGCCGGGTCTGTTATCATCCCCAGCCTTTGTTGATACCTGTTCGCAATTTGCGCTGAAGCGGCCAATGCCATGATTAGACAACGCACCCTGAAGAATACCATCCGTGCCACAGGTGTCGGCCTGCACTCCGGGGAGAAGGTCTACCTGACCCTCAAGCCTGCGCCTGTCGACACCGGCATCGTCTTCCGTCGCGCCGACCTCGACCCTGTGGTCGAAATCCCGGCGCGCGCGGCCAACGTCGGTGAGACCACCATGTCCACGACATTGGTCAACGGTGACGTCAAAGTCGATACGGTCGAGCACCTGCTCTCCGCCATGGCGGGCCTGGGCATCGATAACGCCTACGTCGAGCTCTCCGCCTCGGAAGTGCCGATCATGGATGGCAGCGCCGGACCCTTCGTATTCCTGATCCAATCGGCCGGCCTGGAAGAACAGGACGCAGCCAAGAAGTTCATCCGCATCCTGCGCGAAGTGACAGTGGAAGAGGGCGACAAGCGCGCCACTTTCCTGCCTTTCGACGGGTTCAAGGTGAGCTTCGAGATCGACTTCGATCACCCGGTCCTCAAGGGCCAGACCCAGAGCGCGGTCGTCGATTTCTCCAGCACCTCGTTCGTCAAGGAAGTCAGCCGTGCCCGCACGTTCGGCTTCATGCGTGACATCGAGTACCTGCGCAAGCACAACCTTGCGTTGGGCGGCAGCGTGGAGAACGCCATCGTGGTCGACGAGACCGGTGTGCTTAACGAAGACGGCCTTCGTTCCGATGACGAATTCGTCAAGCACAAGATCCTCGACGCCATCGGCGACCTTTATCTGCTGGGCAATAGCCTGATCGGCGAGTTCAAGGGCTACAAGTCCGGGCACGCGCTGAACAACCAGCTGCTGCGCAAGCTGATCGCTGAAACGGACGCTTGGGAAGTGGTCACCTTCGAAGATGCCAGCACGGCACCGATCTCGTACATGCGCCCTGTTGCGGCCGTGTAAGTTCGAACACTCTCTCTAGTGATTAAGGCCACCTTCGGGTGGCCTTTTTTATGGAGTGCAGCCAGAAGGTGGAGCGTGGGAGCGGGCTTGACCCGCGATAGGCCCGCGCACGCTATCGCGGGGCAAGTCGGGTCGCCGCATCGCCGCTCCCACGTGGTCGTGTATCAGGCTTTGCTCTGCGCATGCGCCGCCAGGCGCTCCAGCGCTGCGCGCAGCTTCGGGTCGCTGATGCCCTCGGCCGAACCTAGGATGCTGTCTGCGGCAGATTCCGACAGTTCAGGCCCGTGACCTTCGTGTTTTGCTGCTACCAGCGGTGGTTGCACCTTGAACTGGATGCGGCTCAGGTTGGCGAACGCCTCCATGGCTTGCAGCTGGCGTTGCAGGCGCTTCTGCTGGTAGCGCAGACGGGTGGCCCAATGGCCGTCGGTTACCACCAGCAATAATGTCCCTTCCTTCCAGGAGGCCACGTGGCAGTGCTCGCGGGCGGCCGGTTGCAGCTGGCTTTCCAGCAGGCGCTGCAGGTGCTCGAGGCGTTCGGCCTGGTTGAGCAGCAGGCGCAGTGGCCGTGCCTTGCGCAACAGGTCGGCGGGGGGGCGGGCAGGGGTGGGTTTGTAGGCCATGGAGGTCTGCAGAGGGTTACAGGATCGACAGTCTACCAGTTGGGCATTCATCGCGGGGCAAGCCCGCTCCCACGCCAGCGTGTGGCGGGGCGTGGGAGCGGGCTTGCCCCGCGAGCGGTCGTCGGATCTTGATGCAAGTCATTCGCGATACGTTTCATCTTCGCGCACCTTGAACTTGCGCAAAAAGCCCCTATGTTAGTCAGGCCCCCTAAAAGCGCTGTGCCAGCATCGTGGAAATCCACCACTTTCCTCACCATCGTTTCCGGGTAGAATGCTCGTTCGCATGCGGCCTCAGGGCTGCACGGGCGACTCACGGGGCCGCCCTCCATCCCTACGTGTGGAAGATCCTGCCGATATGTTTGCGCCTTTGTTAAAAAAACTTTTTGGAAGCAAGAACGAGCGTGAAATCAAACGCATGCTCAAGACGGTGAGCACCGTCAATGCCTTCGAAGAGAAGATGGTGGCCCTCTCCGACGAGCAGCTGCGGGGCAAGACCGCAGAGTTCAAGGAGCGTCTGGCCAAAGGCGAGACTCTCGACCAGCTGCTGCCCGAAGCCTTCGCCGTGGCCCGCGAGGCCGGCAAGCGCGTGATGGGCATGCGTCACTTCGATGTCCAGCTGATCGGCGGCATGACCTTGCACGAAGGCATGATCGCAGAAATGCGTACCGGTGAAGGCAAGACCTTGGTCGGTACCCTGGCCGTGTACCTCAACGCGCTGTCCGGCAAGGGCGTGCACGTGGTCACCGTCAACGACTACCTGGCCCGCCGCGACGCCAACTGGATGCGTCCGCTGTACGAGTTCCTCGGCCTCAACGTCGGCATCGTCTCGGCCTTCCAGCCGCCGGAAGAAAAGCGTGCCGCCTATGCCGCCGACATCACCTACGGCACCAACAACGAATTCGGTTTCGACTACCTGCGCGACAACATGGCGTTCAGTCAGGACGAGAAGTTCCAGCGTGAGCTGAACTTCGCCGTGATCGACGAAGTCGACTCGATCCTCATCGACGAGGCGCGCACCCCGCTGATCATCTCCGGCCAGGCCGAGGACAGCTCCAAGCTGTACATCGAGATCAACCGCCTGATCCCGCGTCTGACCCAGCACATCGAGGAAGTCGAAGGCCAGGTGACCCAAGAGGGCCACTACAGCATCGACGAGAAGAGCCGCCAGGTCGAACTGAACGAGGCCGGCCACCAGTTCATCGAGGACATGCTGACCCAGTCCGGCCTGCTGGCCGAGGGCGAGAGCCTGTATTCGGCGCACAACCTGAGCCTGCTGACCCACGTCTACGCCGGCCTGCGCGCGCACAAGCTGTTCCACCGCAACGTCGAGTACATCGTCCAGGAAGGCCAGATCCTCCTGATCGACGAGCACACCGGCCGTACCATGCCGGGCCGCCGCCTGTCCGAAGGCCTGCACCAGGCCATCGAGGCCAAGGAAAACCTGAACATCCAGGCCGAGAGCCAGACCCTGGCCTCGACCACCTTCCAGAACTACTTCCGTCTCTACAGCAAGCTGTCCGGCATGACCGGTACCGCCGACACCGAGGCGTTCGAGTTCGCCCAGATCTACAACCTCAACGTGATGGTCATCCCACCGAACAAGCCGTTGGCCCGCAAGGACTTCAACGACCTGGTGTACCTGACCGCCGACGAGAAGTACGCCGCGATCATCGCCGACATCAAGGAAAGCATGGCCCATGGCCGTCCGGTCCTGGTCGGTACCGCGACCATCGAAACCTCCGAGCACATGTCCAACCTGCTCAAGAAGGAAGGTATCGACCACAAGGTCCTGAACGCCAAGTACCACGAGAAAGAAGCCGAGATCATCGCGCAAGCCGGTGCTCCGGGCGCGCTGACCATCGCCACCAACATGGCCGGTCGTGGTACCGACATCCTGCTGGGCGGCAACTGGGAGGCCGAAGTGGCCGCCCTGGACAACCCGACCACCGAGCAGATCGCCCAGATCAAGGCCGACTGGCAGAAGCGTCACCAGCAGGTGCTGGAAGCCGGTGGCCTGCACGTGATCGCCTCCGAGCGCCACGAGTCGCGCCGCATCGACAACCAGCTGCGTGGCCGTGCCGGCCGTCAGGGCGATGCCGGTTCCAGCCGCTTCTACCTGTCGCTGGAAGACAGCCTGATGCGCATCTTCGCCTCCGACCGGGTGAAGAACTTCATGAAGGCCCTGGGGATGCAGTCCGGCGAGGCCATCGAGCACCGCATGGTGACCAACGCCATCGAGAAGGCGCAGCGCAAGGTCGAAGGCCGCAACTTCGACATCCGCAAGCAACTGCTCGAATACGATGACGTGGCCAACGAGCAGCGCAAGGTGATCTACCACATGCGCAACAGCCTGCTGGCCGCCGAGAACATCGGCGACACCATCGCCGAGTTCCGCCAGGAAGTGCTCGACGCCACCATCAGCCAGCACATCCCGCCGCAATCGCTGCCCGAGCAGTGGGACGTGGCCGGCCTGGAAGCTTCGCTGGCTAGCGATTTCGCCATCAAGCTGCCGATCCAGCAGTGGCTCGACGAGGACGATCACCTCTACGAGGAGACCCTGCGCGAGCGGCTGATCAAGGAAATCACCGACGCCTACAACGAGAAGGAAGACCAGGCCGGCATCGACGCCCTGCGCACCTTCGAGAAGCAGATCCTGCTGCGCGTGCTGGACGACCTGTGGAAAGACCACCTGTCGACCATGGACCACCTGCGCCACGGTATCCACCTGCGTGGCTATGCGCAGAAGAACCCGAAGCAGGAGTACAAGCGCGAGTCGTTCACCCTGTTCCAGGAACTGCTGGAGTCGATCAAGCGCGACACCATCCGCGTGCTGTCGCACGTCCAGGTACGCCGCGAAGACCCGGCCGAGGAAGAGGCGCGCCTGCGCCGCGAGGCCGAGGAACTGGCCAGCCGCATGCAGTTCCAGCATGCCGCCGCGCCGGGCCTGGAAGGTGAGCAGCTGGCTGAGGAAGGCGCTGAAGTCGCGGTGGCCTCTGCACCGGTTCGCAACGACATGAAGCTGGGCCGCAACGAGCCGTGCTGGTGTGGTTCGGGCAAGAAATTCAAGCATTGCCATGGTCAGATTGAATGATCTGAATTCGCCACTGGCTTGAGATCCCGGGGCTGCCTTGCAGCCCTTCGCGGCACAAGGCCGCTCCTACAGGAATCGCAACACCCCTGTAGGAGCGGCCTTGTGCCGCGAAAGGGGCGCAAAGCGCCCCCTAATTCCCCACAATTTTCTAGGAGCGCTCTAATGGCTGTTGGTCTTGGTCCCCTGCCCACCCTGCACCCGGTTCCCGGTTTCGAACTCGGTATCGCCTCGGCGGGCATCAAGCGCCCAGGGCGCAAGGATGTGGTGGTGATGCGCTGCGCCGAAGGCTCCAGCGTCGCCGGCGTGTTCACCCTCAACGCCTTTTGCGCGGCCCCGGTGATCCTCTCCAAGCAGCGTGTGCAGGGCACCGTGCGTTATCTGCTGACCAACACCGGCAACGCCAACGCCGGGACCGGCGCGCCGGGTCTGGCCGCCGCCGAGCGCACCTGCGCCAAGCTGGCGGAGCTTGCCGGCGTGCCGGCGGAGTCCGTGTTGCCGTTCTCCACCGGCGTGATCGGCGAGCCGCTGCCGGTCGAGAAGATCGAAGGCGCGCTGCAGGCCGCCCTGGACAACCTGTCGGAAAACCACTGGGCCGAAGCCGCCACCGGCATCATGACCACCGACACCCTGCCCAAGGGCGCCAGCCGCCAGTTCCAGTACGACGGCAAGACCATCACCGTCACCGGCATCAGCAAGGGCGCGGGCATGATTCGCCCGAACATGGCCACCATGCTCGGCTACATCGCCACCGACGCCAAGGTCGCCCCGGCGGTGCTCAAGGACCTGATGCTCGACGGCGCCAACAAGTCGTTCAACCGCATCACCATCGACGGCGACACCTCGACCAACGACTGCTGCATGCTGATTGCCACCGGCAAGGCCGATGTGCCGGAAGTGACCGAGGCCAGCGGCGCACTGTTCGAAGCGCTGAAGAAAGCGGTGTTCGAGGTGTGCATGGAGGTGGCCCAGGCCATCGTCCGTGACGGCGAAGGCGCCACCAAGTTCGTCACCGTGCAGGTCAACGGCGGTGGCAACCACCAGGAGTGCCTGGACGTCGGCTACGCCGTGGCCCACTCGCCGCTGATCAAGACCGCGCTGTTCGCCTCCGACCCCAACTGGGGCCGTATCCTCGCCGCGGTTGGCCGTGCCGGTGTGCCAGAGCTGGATGTTAGCCTGATCGACGTCTACCTCGACAACGTGTGCATCGCCAGCCAGGGCGGTCGCAGCCCGAGCTACACCGAGGCGCAGGGTTCGGCAGTGATGGCCCAGGAGGAGATCACCATCCGCATCGAGCTGGGTCGTGGCCAGTGCAGCGAAACCATCTGGACCACCGACCTGTCCCACGAGTACGTGAAGATCAACGCCGAATACCGGACCTGATGCATAGGGGCCGCTTTGCGGCCCTTTCGCGGCACAAGGCCGCTCCTACAAGGGAACGCGATCTCCTGTAGGAGCGGCCTTGTGCCGCGAAAGGGCTGCAAGGCAGCCCCAATATCCCGATTCCGCTGGAGCCCAATCATGAGCTATCACCTGATCATCGGCGACAAGCTGTATTCCTCCTGGTCGCTACGCGGCGCCCTGGCCCTCGAGCTGGCCGGCGTCCCCTACGAAGAAACCCTGGTCAAGCTCAACCAGCCTGACACCCGCCAGCGCCTGCTGGCCTTCTCGGCCACCGCCAAGGTGCCGCTGCTGCAGAGCGAGCACGGCGTGATCGCCGACTCCCTGGCCATCGCCGAATACCTCAACGAACGCCACCCCGAGGCCCGCCTGTGGCCCGAGGACATCGCCGCCCGTGCCCAGGCCCGTTCGGCCTGCGCGCAGATGCACAGCGGCTTCTTCGCCCTGCGTGGCGCCATGCCGTTCGACCTGTCTCGTGCCCAGGCGCTGGATGAGGTGCCGCTGGACGTGCAGGTCGATATCGACCGCATCGTTGCCCTGTGGAACGAATGCCGCGTGGTCGCCAAGGGCAACGGCCCGTTCCTGTTCGGCCGGCCGACCCTGGCCGACGCCTTCTTCGCGCCGGTGGCCGTACGCCTGCGTACCTACCGTGTTGCGGTGCCGGCCGAAGCGGCTGCCTACATCGAGACCATCTACCAATGGCCGGCCTTCCAGGCCTGGCAACAAGCTGGCCTGGCGGAGCGTGAAGGGTGAAACGGATTCATGTAGTCGCAGCGGTCATTCGTGGCGCCGACGGGCGGATCCTGATTGCCCGCCGCGCCGATACCCAGCACCAGGGCGGCCTGTGGGAGTTCCCCGGCGGCAAGGTGGAGGAGGGTGAGGGCGTCGAGGCGGCGCTGGCCCGTGAGTTGCGTGAGGAACTGGGTATCGAGGTCGCGACTTCGCGGCCGTTGATCAAGGTCAGCCACGACTATCCGGACAAGCAAGTACTGCTGGATGTGCGTGAAGTGCACGTCTTTACCGGCGAACCCCATGGCGCCGAGGGGCAGCCCCTGGCCTGGGTGGCGCCGCGTGACCTTGGCCAGTATGAGTTCCCCGAGGCCAACAAGCCGATCGTCGCTGCGGCGCGCTTGCCCGACCAGTACCTGATCACCCCGGACGGTTTGGAGGTGCCTGAGCTGCTCAAGGGTATCCAGAAGGCCGTGGCCAGCGGCATCAAGCTGATCCAGCTGCGTGCGCCGGACATGTACGACCCCAAGTACCGCGACGTCGCGGTGGATGCGGTCGGCCTGTGTGCGGGCAAAGCCCAGTTGATGCTCAAGGGGCCACTGGAATGGCTGGGCGACTTCCCGTCGGCGGGCTGGCACCTGACCGCCGCGCAGTTGCGCAAGTATGCCGCCAAGGGGCGGCCATTCCCGAAGGAGCGTTGGCTGGCGGCGTCCTGCCACAGTGCCGAGGAACTGGCGTTGGCCGAGCAGATGGGGGTGGATTTCGTCACCTTGTCGCCGGTGCAGGCGACCCAGACTCACCCGGAGGCGGTGCCGCTGGGGTGGGACGAGGCGCAGCGGTTGATCGGCGGAATCAGCCATCCGGTGTTTCTGCTGGGCGGGGTCGGGCCGGGTGAGCGGGAGCAGGCCTGGGAGGTTGGGGCGCAGGGTGTGGCCGGGATCCGGGCGTTCTGGCCTGAGATCTGATACATCAGGCCATCGCGGGGCAAGCCCGCTCCCACGCCAGTCCACAATCTGGCGTGGGAGCGGGCTTGCCCCGCGATGCGTTCAGGCGGGCTTCTCGGCCGCTTGCCACAGCACTTCATTCACTCCCTGGCGCCGCCCAATGATCCGGGCCGCGACGAACAGCAGGTCCGACACCCGGTTGATATAGGCCAGCCCCACCCCCTCCAGCGGCTCCAGCGCATTCAGCTGCTGGCAACGCCGTTCCGCCGCCCGCGCCGCGCTGCGGCAGACATGGGCCTGGGCCACCAGCATCGAGCCCCCGGGCAGGATGAAGTTCTTCAGCGGCCCCAACTCTTCGTTCCAGCGGTCGATGGCCGCCTCCAGGCGCTCCACCTCGGCAGTGTTCAACGCCTGGTAGCTGGGCATCGCCAGCTCCCCGCCAAGGTCGAACAAGCGGTGCTGACAAGGCACCAGTACCTCGATCAGCTCGCCAAGCCCGGCCTCGGCCAGCCCGGCCAGCAGCACGCCCAACTGGCTGTTGAGGCTGTCCACCTCGCCGATCGCCTCGATCCGCGGATGGTCCTTGGGCACTCGGCGCCCGTCGCCCAGGCCGGTTTCGCCTTTGTCGCCGGTGCGGGTGTAGATCTTCGACAGGCGATAGCCCATGTCATGTCTCCGTCTGAGTAGTGCTCGGCTGGGCCGGGCTCAGGGGCAGGCGCAGGGTGAAGCAGGTGCCCTGGCCGGGGGTGGACTGCACCTCCATCTGCCCCTTGTGGTTGTTGGTGATGATGAAGTACGACACCGACAGACCCAGGCCGGTACCCTGGCCGATCTCCTTGGTGGTGAAGAACGGCTCGAAGGTGCGCTTGCGCACCGTCTCGGGCATGCCGACGCCATTGTCCTCGACCTGGATTTCCGCCCACGGCGGATTGAGGCGGGTGCGCAGGGTGATGCGCCCCGGTTCGCTGGGCTGCGGGCGTTGGTGAATGGCCTGGGCGGCGTTCTTCAGCAGGTTGAGCAGCACTTGTTCCAGCTCGTTGGCGGTGCAGGGCACCGGGCCCAGTTGCGGGTCGAACTGGCGGACGATGGCCTGGCCCTTGAAGTCGAAGCCGATGGCCAGGTCGAAGTCGTTGCCGGCAATTTCCACGGCCTGGTCGATTAGCGCCGGCAGTTCGCAGGGGGCCAACTGGCGGTTGCTGCGGCGGCTGAAGCTGAGCATGTGGGTGACGATCTTGGCCGCCCGGGCGCCAGCCTGCTGGATGCCGTCGAGCAGTTGCGGCACTTCGCGGCTCTCCAGATAGCGGTTGACGGCCGGCAGGTCGATGCCCAGCTCGTCGGCCTGTTCCTGGTTGCGCGGCAGGTCTGGCGACAGGCGCCGGCGAATGTTCTGCACATTGTGCAGGATGGCGCCCAGCGGGTTATTGATCTCGTGGGCCATGCCCGCGGCCAGGCCGCCGACCGAGAGCATCTTTTCCGACTGCACCATCATTTCTTCCAGGGACAGGCGCTGGGTGATGTCGTCGATGCGGATCACCACGCCACGTCCAGCGCCACCCATCAGCGGGTAGAAGGTCAGGGCATAGTGGCGCAGGTCCTCGCCCTTGGGCCAGGTGACCCGCTCGATCTTGGCCACCCGGTGTTTCTCCACGCTCTCCTTGAGCTGCGGCAGGAAGGGCTTGAGCGGCTCGAAGGCGAGGAACACCGGCTGGTTCAGCGCTTCGTCCAGCGGTGTGCCGGAGAGCACCGTGGCCTCGTGGTTCCACTGGGTGACGTAGAGCTGCTCGTCGAGGGCAATCAGTGCCGAGGGCATGGAGTCGATGATGCTGTTCAGGTAGTTCTGAAAGCCCGTGAGTTTTTTCTCGATCTTGCTGCGCACCTGGACTTCAAGTTCCAGCTTGCGGTTGGTGTGACGGGTTTCCTCGGCCAGGCCCTGGGCCTGGTCGTAGGCGTCCTGGAACTCGTCGCGGGTGCGCTTGAGCTGCTGCTCGCGGGCCTCGATGCGCGACAGCATGGTGTTGAACGCCTCGGCCAGACTGCCGATCTCGTCATCGTTGCCGCGTTTGGCGCGCAGGGCATAGCTCTCCTCGCGAGTAACCTGGCGGGTCAGCTCTTCGAGGCGATTGATCGGCACGGTGATCAGGCGCTTGATCTGCCGGGCGATGACCAGCCACAGCAGTATGCTGAACACCAGGATGGCCAGGCTGGCGGAGAGCGTGCCGGTGTAGAACGCGGTGGGCAGCTCGCTGCTGGCCACCAGCAGCAGGTGCGCGGGCGGGGCGGCGCTGCGCGGCAGGCGGATCAGCTGGGTGCTGCGAAACTCCATCAGGCGCCAGCCATCGATGTTGCGGTAGCGCTTGGGCAGGGTCAGCGGGTCGCCGTGCTGCAGCTGGGCCAGCATCTGCCCGTCGCCGCCATAGATTGCGGCGGCGCGCAACGGCGAGTAGCTGTCGAGCTCCTTGAGCAGCGCCGTGGCGTTCTGTGTCGAGTCGCCGGCGCGCGCGGACAGCTGCGGGTTGGAGACCAGCCGGCCGATGGTCTGCAGGGCCTGGGGCGCCATGCTCTCCTGGGTGATCCAGTAGGCGGCGCTGATGAAGGCAAGGTTGGCCACCAGCAGGATGGTCACCAGCAGCACCAGCAGGGCCGCCAGCAGTTTCTGCCCGACCGGGAGGTTTTCCAGGCGTTGACGCAAGGTCATGGGTGAAGAGGTGTCCTGTCCTGTGGATAAGGGGCGTCAGTCGCTGCGCAAACCGCGCGCCTCGAGGTTTACCGCCAGGCGCCGGCGCAACTTTTCCAGATGCGGCACGCTGGCGCCATGCCGTGCGGCGGCGCGGCAGGCGTGGCCGAGCAGGTAGTGGACCTCGGTGCGCCGGCCATGGCGAACGTCCTGGTACATGGAAGAGTAGTTGGCCGCAGTGGCGATGATCACCCGCTGCACTTCCTCGTGCAGGTCGTTGGCGGCCTCGGGCTGGCCGCAGCGGCGCAGCAGGTCGGCCAGTTCGTCGCACAGTTGGTCGACTTCGGCCAGGTGGCCAAGCAGGCCGCCGTTCTGGCAGTCGTGCAGTACGGTGAGCGGATTGATCGCGCAGTTGAGCGCTAGCTTGCGCCACAGGCGGGTAGGGATGTCGAGCGCCCATTGGGCCGGGATGCCGGCGTCGTGCAGGTCTGTGAACCAGGACGGGACGTTGGGATTGGCCGGGTCGCCCAGCCAGTTGAAGCCGTGGCCGGCGAAGCGCACCTGCCAGTCGGCCTCGCGGAACGCGCCCTCGGTGCTGGAGGCGAAGATGCAGCGGGCGTGGGGCACCTGGTCGGCGACTTCGTCCTGGCTGCCCAGGCCGTTCTGCAACAGCACCAGCTCGGCGCCGTTGGCCAGCCGCGGGGCCAGACGGGCCACGGCGGGCGCGGCGTCGTAGGCCTTGCAGGCGACCAGCAGGCGATGGATCGGGCCGCGGGCGTCGGCAGTCTCCGCGGGGATCGCGTAGTGGTGGGCGCCGTTCTGTTCGACCAGGGTCAGCCCACCGCCGTGCTCATAGGCGGCCAGACGCTGTTGGTCGCGCAGGATCAGGCGGACCGCCTTGCCGGCGCGGGCCAGGCGACAGGCCCAGAGGCTGCCGAGGCTGCCGGCGCCGAGAATATGCCAGGTGCTGCTCATCTGCGTTTCGCAACCCGTTATAATGAGTCCGCATTTTAACCATCAAACCCGACGCGCTCCATCTTCAGGCCGAGCGCGCTTTTTTTTATGGAGAACAACCATGCCTTCGTTCGACGTGGTATCGGAACTGGACAAGCACGAAGTGCAGAACGCCGTCGAAAACGCCATCAAGGAGCTCGACCGCCGTTACGACCTCAAAGGCAAGGGCAGCTTCGAGTTCAAGGAGAAGGAGCAGACCGTACTGCTGACTGCCGAGGCCGAGTTCCAGCTCGAGGCGATGATCGAGATCCTGCGCTTGGCGCTGGTCAAGCGCAAGATCGACGTCAAATGCCTGGAAGCCAAGGACGCCTATGCCTCCGGCAAGGAAATGAAGCAGGAAGCCAAGTTCCGCGAAGGCATCGACAAGGAGCTGGCGAAGAAGATCGTCGCTCACATCAAGGACGCCAAGCTCAAGGTCCAGGCCGCCATTCAGGGCGAGCAGGTACGTGTTACCGGCAAGAAGCGTGATGATCTGCAAGAGGCCATTGCTGCCTTGCGCGCCAAGGAATTCGACATGCCGCTGCAGTTCAACAACTTCCGCGACTGATCCGCGGCGGCCCGGAACCTTGATGGCGCAGTGATGTCCATCGGGGTCCGGGCCGCTTGCTTTGCGTTGCCCGCCTCATTGTGTACTTGCCGTTCGGCATCAGGAGATAAACATGGATTTGAACGCTGAAGTCGATCAGCTGGTCCGCCAATCGCAAACCTGGCTTCCCTTGATCATGGAGTACGGCAGCCGCCTGTTGCTGGCGCTGCTGACTCTGGCCATCGGCTGGTGGATCATCAACAAGCTCAGCGCCCGCCTGGGCAAGCTGGTCGGCCTGCGTGCCGATGCGGCGCTGCAGGGCTTCATCAGCACCCTGGCCAACATCGTGCTGAAGGTGCTGCTGATGGTCAGCGTGGCCTCGATGATCGGCATCGAGACCACTTCGTTCGTCGCCGCCATCGGTGCCGCGGGCCTGGCCATCGGCCTGGCCCTGCAGGGGAGCCTGGCGAACTTCGCCGGCGGCGTGCTGATCCTGATGTTCCGTCCGTTCCGCATCGGTGACTGGATCGAGGCGCAAGGTGTCAGTGGCACCGTGGACAGCATCCAGATCTTCCACACCGTGCTGCGCACCGGTGACAACAAGACCGTGATCATGCCCAACGGCAGCCTGTCCAACGGCATCATCACCAACACCAACCGCCAGCCGACCCGCAAGGTGGTGTTCGACGTGGGCGTGGACTACGACGCCGACCTGCAGAAGGCGCGCAACGTGCTGCTGGAGCTGGCCCAGGATCCGCGCGTGCTGCAGGATCCGGCGCCACAGGCGGTGATCTCGACCCTGGGTGACAGCTCGATCACCGTGTCGCTGCGTATCTGGGTCAAGACTGCCGACTACTGGGACGTGCTGTTCATGCTCAACGAGCATGCCCGCGACCGTCTCAAGGCCGAAGGCATCGACATTCCGTTTCCGCAGCGGGTGATCCGCGTGGTGCAGGAGGCGGCGGTCCAGTAACGCCGCGTCGCTTCCTATCGCGGGGCAAGCCCGCTCCCACATGGCCAGCAACGGTCTTGTGGGAGCGGGCTTGCCCCGCGATGCTTTTCAAGACCCTTACACTTGTTCACAGCCGGGTACTGTCATTTCTGGCATATACCTTGATCCTGCCTACAAACCCGATGTCCGCCATGAAACCTTTGCTGTATATCACTCCCTTGCGCGCCTTGCTGTTCGGTCTGACCCTGGCGCTGTTCGAACTGCTGACCTACCTCGCCAGCGACGCGGTCATGCCCGCCATGCCGGTGGTGGTTGGCGATCTTCAGGCCAGTCCCGAATACATTCCCCACGCCCTCAACCTCTACCTGCTGGGCGGGGTGCTGCTGCAATGGCTGATCGGCCCGCTGGCGGATCGCTATGGCCGGCGCCCCTTGCTGCTGGTCGGCTGCATCTTCTTCGGCCTGGCCTGCCTTGCAACCTTCTGGGCGCAGGACATCGGCCTGTTCAACCTGCTGCGCCTGCTGCAGGGCATCGGTCTGGGCTTCGTGGTCACGGTCAGCTATCCGGCGCTCAATGAGGCGTTCAGCGAGGCCGATGCGGTGCGCATGATGGCCCTGCTGGCCAATATCGCCCTGCTGTCGCCGCTGCTCGGCCCGCTGGTGGGTACCCTGATGCTGCAGTGGCTGGACTGGCGCTGGCTGTTCGTGGCGTTTGCCGCAGGCGCGGTGCTGTGCTGGTTGCTGCTCTACCGGCTGATGCCGGAAACCCTTGGCGTGGAGCGGCGCGACGGTTCGCGCCTGCCGTTTACGCCCATCCACCTGCTGCCGTTGCTGGCTGGCTACGGCCAGTTGCTGGGCAATCGGCGCTTCGTGGCCGGCAGTGCGGCGCTGGGGTTGGTGGGGCTGCCGCTGATTGGCTGGATCGGCCTGTCGCCAGTGTTGCTGATCCATGACGAAGGCCTGAGCACCCTGGAATACGCGCTGTGGCAGCTGCCGGTGTTCGGCGGGCTGATCATGGGCAACCTGATCATCAACCGCATCGCCGATCGCTACCCGCTGCCGGCACTGGTGCGCGGGGCCCTGTGGCCATACCTGGCGGGGCTGTCGCTGATGGTCGCGGCGACCTGGTATTGGCCGACGGTTCCCAGCGTGGTGGCCGGCATGTCGCTGTACGCGCTGGGCCTGGGCGTGGCCAACGCCGTGCTGTACCGCATGACGCTGTTCTCCAGCGAACAGAGCAAGGGCCTGGTATCGGCGATGCTGGGGATGATCACCATCGCCTTGCTGGGGCTGGGCGGCGCGGTGTTGGCGATGCTCGGCGCGGGTGCGAGCCTGATGCACTTTGCCGTGGCGGCGGGCGTGGCGGGGGCACTGGCGTTGTGGCCATTGTGGTTCGTGGTGGGCAGGCGTTCGGGGGAAGGGGCTGTCACTCAGTAAACCCGAGTCCTGTAGGAGCGGCCTTGCGCCGCGAAAGGGGCGCAGCGCGCCCCCTGCAATAGTCATGTGGACGCTCTGAGTGCCGGGGCCGCTATGCGGCCCTTTCGCGGCACAAGGCCGCTCCTACAGGTCAGGGTTGCTCGGCGGTCGAGTTATTCACCGGCACCGGCTTTCCCCGACCAACCTCCTGCCGCCAGTGCAGGGCGATCAGCACCAGCGTCGGCACGCCGAGCAGCGCGGTGATCAGGAAGAAGTCGTGGTAGCCGAACTTCTCCACCATCACCCCGGAATAGCCACCGATCAGGCGCGGCAGCAACAGCATGATCGAGCTCAGCAGGGCGTACTGGGTGGCCGAGAACTTCAGGTTGGTCAGGCTCGACAGGTAGGCGACGAAGGCCGACGTGGCCAGCCCCGAGCTGAAGTTGTCCAGCGAAATGGTCACCACCAGCATTTCCAGGTTCGGGCCCATGTCGGCCAGCATCAGGAACAGGATGTTGGTCGCCGCCGAGGCCGCGCCGCCGATGAACAGGATCGGCAGGATGCCGAAACGCACGATCAGCAGGCCACCGGCACCGGCGCCGACCAGGGTCATGATCAGGCCGAAGATCTTGCTGACGCTGGCGATCTGGTCCTTGGTGAAGCCCATGTCGATATAGAACACGTTGGCCATCACGCCCATCACCGTGTCGGACATGCGGTAGGTGGCGATCAGCCCGAGCAGCAGCAGGGCCTGCCAGCGGTAGCGCGCGATGAAGTCGTTGACCGGTGTGAGCACCGGTGCCAGGCCGCGTCGGCCCAGGGACGACAGGCACGCCCAGGTCAGCAGCACGTAGAGGATCAGGCGCAGGAAGGCGCGGTCCTCGAGCAGCAGGTCGAGCATGGTCGAGTCGCCGAACACCACGCTGGCCCAGTCGGTGTTGAACAGCTGGGTGAAGCTGGCGGGCACCGAGACCAGCAGGATGATCAGCACGAACACCGAGGCCAGCTGGTGCATAAGCCCGTAGCGGGCCGCCGACAGCTGGGTGCGCAGGGGCACCGGCGGTTCGCGCATCACCAGGGTGGTGAACAGCGCGGGCAGCATCAGCACGCCGAACAGCACGTAGGTGCCGGTCCAGGCCTGGTGCAGGTAGCTGAATCCGGTGGAGCCGAACCACTCGGCGAAGAACAGCGCACCGGCGGTGGCGAGCAGGGCGGCAACCCGGTATCCGGCCATGTAGCTGGCGGCCAGGGCGGCCTGGCGCTGATCGTCGGCGATCTCCAGGCGGTAGGCGTCGACGGCAATGTCCTGGGTGGCGGAGGCGAAGGCCACCAGCACCGCCAGGGCAATCAGCCACGACAGGTGCTTCTGCGGGTCGCAGAAGCCCATGCCGATCAGCCCGAGCACCACCAGCACCTGGGACAACAGCAGCCACGAACGACGACGGCCCATGCCGCCGAGCAGCGGCAGGCGCCATTGGTCGAGCAGCGGCGACCAGACCCACTTGAAGGCGTACGCCAGGCCGATCAGGCTGGCATAGCCGATGGTCTCGCGCGCCACACCCGCCTCGCGCAGCCAGACCGAAAGCGTCGAGAACACCAGCATGTACGGCAGGCCGGCGGCGAATCCGAGCAGCAAAAGCACCAAAGTTGACGGGCTGGCATAGGCAGCGAGCGCAGCGCGCCAGGTTTTACGGGGCATGGGCCAACATCTGCCTCAAGGTTTGCGAAAACAAAGCGCGCACTCTAACCGCTGTGCTCCATTGGACGCCAGCCATGGCGCGCCATATCCACACGATTATTGGCCACATTCACCCCTTCTGCGCGTAGACGGGCGCGTTGTTCGTCGCCCGACGGCGTGCCCAGGGCCAGGCTCAGCCGACCGCCGGCACCCAGCACCCGGTGCCAGGGCAGGCGGGTGTCCGCCGGCAACTGCCCGAGGGTACGCCCGACCCAGCGTGCGGCACGGCCGAGGCCGGCCAGTTCGGCCAGCTGCCCGTAGCTGACCACCTTGCCGGCGGGCACTTGGCCCAGCACCGAGTACAGTGCCATTCGTCGGGCCTCTGCGTCTTCCGGCGGGGAGGGTGGTGGCATGGACATCACGGGGTACCTGGCCTGCGGATGAAACCGGACAGGCGGTCCGGGCAAATGCGAGTGGAACTCATCGGCATGGTCTGGGTCTGTCCTTGCTCAGGTTGTCGGTATCTGGATAATGCCCGGCTTTTTCGTCGAATCGAACCCATATTGCGCTTATGTCTTCTAGAACCCTGCTTTGCCTCATCGCCGCGTCCCTCTGTACTCCCGTGCTCGCCGACACCGTGTGGATGAAGAACGGTGACCGCCTGAGCGGCAAGATCAAGGTCTTCGACGGCGGCAGGCTGCTGCTGGAGACGCCCTACGGCGGTTCGATCGCCCTGGACTGGAAACAGGTGAAGACGCTGGAGAGCGACCAGGAACTGCTGGTCAAGCAGGACGCCTACTCCGGCGAGAAGGCCAAGTCGCTCAAGGCCGCCGAACCGGGCAAGGTGACCCTGGCCAACGGCGATGCGCCGAAGACCGTCGAGTTGGCCAGCATCGAGCAGATCATGAAGCCACGGCCGGTGGTCGAGGACTTCCTGTGGAAGGGCAATGTCGATGTGGCCATGGACTACAAGCGCGCCGAGAACAATACCGACGACTACGACGTCAGCTTCAAGACCACCGCCCGCCACGGTCGTTGGCGGCACAACGCCGAGGGCGAGTACAACCGCGAGACCAAGGACGACGTCACCACCACCAACAACTGGAGCGCCGAGTACGCCCTGGACCGCTTCATCACCGAGAAGTGGTTCTGGCAGGGGCGCCTGGAGTACAAGCGCGACCATATCGAGGACCTGGCGCGCCAGCGTACCGTTGGTACCGGCCCAGGCTACCAGTTCTGGGATGACGAGCTGGGCGCGTTCTCGCTCGGTTCGCTGATCAACCGAACCGATTTCGAATACCGCGATGGCGGCAAGGACAACTTCTATTCCGCCGCGGTGAAGTGGGACTACAACCGCTACCTGATCGGCAAGAAGGTGGAGTTCTTCACCAATGGCGAGGTCGGCAAGCCGCTGGGCGGTGTGGCCGAGTACGCGCTGGATGCCGAGATGGGGCTGCGTTACAAGGTGACCGAGTGGGCTTCGCTCAACCTGAAGGCGGAGAAGGACCTGATCAAGGGCACCCGCGACAGCGACCTGGACAAGACCCGCTATACCGCCGGGTTTGGTGTTACCTGGTAAGTCGATCCGGTAACGCGCTGCGCGTGCTCTTTGTAGGAGCGGCCTTGCGCCGCGAAAGGGCCGCAAGGCGGCCCCGGCGATGTCTGCCTCATCGCTGAGATCCTGGGGCTGCTATGCAGCCCTTTCGCGGCACAAGGCCGCTCCTACAGGGGTATGCGTAGATCTACACGGCAGCGGACCCAGTGGCAGCGGCGGGTGATAATGCTTATCTTGTCACCCATCCAGTCTGTCGCCAGGAGACTCTCCAGTGAGTACCAACGCCCTCCGCCCCGCCCGGGAACTGCTGCTCAAGGAATATCGTGGCGTTCTCTCGACCCACTCCAAGTCCATGCCCGGCTATCCCTTCGGCTCGGTGGTGCCTTATTGCCTGGACGCCGAGGGCCATCCGCTGATCCTCATCAGCCGTATCGCCCAGCACACCCACAACCTGCAGAAAGACCCCAAATGTTCGCTGCTGGTGGGCGAGCGCGATGCCGAGGACGTCCAGGCAGTCGGGCGCCTGACGGTGATGGCCGAGGCGCGCAAGCTGAGCGACGACGCGGCCATCGAGGCTGCCGCGGCCCGCTACTACCGGTACTTCCCTGAATCGGCCAATTACCACAAGGCTCACGACTTCGATTTCTGGGTGCTCGAGCCGGTACGCCACCGCTACATCGGCGGTTTCGGTGCGATCCACTGGCTCGACCAGGTGACCCTGGCCAACCCGTTTGCGGGCGAGGCCGAAAAAAGCATGATCGAGCACATGAACGATGACCATGCCAATGCCATTGATCACTACGTAAAACTGGCGGGGTTGCCGCGCTCGGCGCACATGGTCGGCATCGACAGCGAGGGCATGCACCTGCGTATTGGCCAGGGCATTTACTGGCTGCCTTTCCCGTCTAGTTGCAATACGCCGACACAAGTCCGTGAGGCCCTGGTTTTGCTGGCGCGCGCTGACAAATGGCCGGATTCGACGCAGGTCGAGGGTTGAAAACAGGCATCGAGGCATCCATCTGATGGTCTTACAGGAAGACTCTCTTCCGTCGAGGAACCCTTGATGCGTGCTTTTCTACTGCTGTTGTTGCTTTTCCCCGTGCTGGAGCTGTTCGTCTTCGTCAAGGTCAGCGCGGCCATCGGTTTCTTTCCGGCGCTGCTGTTGATCATCGCCGGTTCCGCCCTGGGTGTGCTGGTGATGCGTGTGGCCGGCCTGGCCACCGCCCTGCGTGCCCGGGCGAGCCTGCAGCGCGGCGAGCTGCCAGCTGAGGACATGTTCCAGGGCTTGATGCTCGCCGTCGGTGGTGGCCTGCTGCTGTTGCCAGGCTTCATCAGCGATGTGCTGGGCCTGCTCTGCCTGCTGCCGTTTACCCGCCGCCTGGTGGCCGGCAAGCTGCGTCGCCGTGCTGAGGAGCAGACCCTGCGCCAGCGGGCGTTCCAGGATGACCCATTCCAGGCCCAGCCCCGCGATGGTGGCCATCGTCCGAACGTGATCGAGGGCGAGTACGAACGCCGCGACAAGTAACCCCCGAAAAGGGCTTGGAAGGCGTGGGAGCGGGCTTGCCCCGCGATAGGCGCTCGCATCTGCCTACCCCGTCGCGGGGCAAGCCCGCTCCCACGACGACGCATTCAAAAAAATTTCCATGCAAAGCCTTGTAATTGATTTCACTGGCCGCATGTAGTGGTCACCGCAAGGTTTCCGGTGAGTTCACCGGGCATGACACACAGGGTTCGCTGAAGGCGAGCCCTGACCGGCAACGCCGGATCGAATCAACCCGCCGGTGTCGACACCGGCCGATGAAAACCACAATTTGGGAGAGATCGACAATGAAGCTTCGTCCTCTGCATGACCGCGTCGTCATCCGTCGCAGCGAAGAAGAATCGAAAACCGCTGGCGGTATCGTCCTGCCGGGTTCGGCCGCTGAAAAACCAAACCGCGGCGAAGTCGTTGCCGTCGGCACCGGTCGTATCCTGGACAACGGCGAAGTACGCGCGCTGGCCGTGAAAGTGGGTGACAAAGTGGTTTTCGGCCCTTACTCGGGCAGCAACACCGTGAAAGTCGATGGCGAAGACCTGCTGGTCATGGCCGAGAACGAAATCCTGGCCGTTATCGAAGCCTGATTTCTCCCCGACTTCCCGTTATTCCAAAGAATTCCAAGGATTAAACGATCATGGCTGCTAAAGACGTAAAATTCGGCGATTCCGCCCGTAAGAAAATGCTGGTTGGTGTCAACGTTCTGGCTGACGCGGTAAAAGCGACCCTGGGCCCGAAAGGCCGTAACGTGGTCCTGGCCAAGAGCTTCGGCGCGCCGACCATCACCAAGGACGGCGTTTCCGTCGCCAAAGAGATCGAGCTCAAGGACGCTTTCGAGAACATGGGCGCCCAGCTGGTCAAGGAAGTCGCTTCCAAGGCCAACGACGCTGCCGGTGACGGCACCACCACCGCTACCGTCCTGGCCCAGGCCATCGTCAACGAAGGCCTGAAAGCCGTCGCTGCCGGCATGAACCCGATGGACCTCAAGCGCGGTATCGACAAGGCCACTGCTGCCGTTGTTGCCGAACTGAAAAACCTGTCCAAGCCATGCGCCGACTCCAAGGCCATCGCCCAGGTCGGCACCATCTCCGCCAACTCCGACAACTCCATCGGTGAAATCATCGCCGAAGCCATGGAAAAAGTCGGTAAAGAAGGCGTGATCACCGTTGAAGAAGGCTCGGGCCTGGAAAACGAACTGTCCGTCGTAGAAGGCATGCAGTTTGACCGTGGCTACCTGTCGCCGTACTTCGTCAACAAGCCGGACACCATGGTTGCGGAGCTTGAAGGCGCGCTGCTGCTGCTGGTCGACAAGAAGATCTCCAACATCCGTGAGCTGCTGCCAGTACTGGAAGCCGTTGCCAAGGCCGGCCGTCCGCTGCTGATCGTTGCCGAGGACGTCGAAGGCGAGGCCCTGGCCACCCTGGTGGTCAACAACATGCGCGGCATCGTCAAGGTTGCCGCGGTCAAGGCCCCGGGCTTCGGCGACCGCCGCAAGGCCATGCTGCAGGACATCGCCGTCCTGACCGGCGCTACCGTGATCTCCGAAGAGATCGGCCTGTCCCTGGAAACCGCCACCCTGGAGCACCTGGGTAACGCCAAGCGCGTGATCCTGTCCAAGGAAAACACCACCATCATCGACGGTGCTGGCCAAGAGTCCGACATCCAGGCTCGCGTCACCCAGATCCGCGCCCAGGTTGCCGACACCACTTCGGACTACGACCGTGAGAAGCTGCAAGAGCGTCTGGCCAAGCTGGCTGGCGGTGTTGCCGTGATCAAGGTCGGTGCCGGCACCGAAGTCGAGATGAAAGAGAAGAAAGCCCGCGTCGAAGACGCCCTGCACGCTACCCGTGCAGCCGTCGAAGAAGGCGTGGTGCCTGGCGGTGGCGTTGCCCTGGTGCGCGCCCTGGAAGCCATCAAGGACCTCAAAGGCGACAACGAAGAGCAGAACGTCGGTATCGCCCTGCTGCGCCGTGCTGTTGAAGCGCCACTGCGCCAGATCACTGCCAACGCCGGCGACGAGCCAAGCGTTGTCGCTGACAAGGTCAAGCAAGGTTCGGGCAACTTCGGTTACAACGCCGCCACCGGCGAGTACGGCGACATGATCGAAATGGGCATCCTGGACCCGGCCAAGGTTACCCGTTCGGCGCTGCAAGCTGCCGCTTCGATCGGTGGCCTGATGATCACCACCGAAGCTATGATCGCTGACGCTCCCGTAGAAGCCTCTGCTGGTGGCGGCATGCCAGACATGGGCGGTATGGGTGGCATGGGTGGCATGGGCGGCATGATGTAAGCCAGCCTTACCCCCTGCACCAAGGAAAGCCCCGGCTCGCGAGAGCCGGGGCTTTTCGTTTTTCTGTGCCGGCCTCTTCGCGGGTGAACCCGCTCCCACAGATACGGCGCGATCCCTGTGGGAGCGGGTTTACCCGCGAATCAGGCGACGTTGCGCTCGATGGCTGGTGCTTCCATCAGGCCGCGTCTGTACAGCACCAGGTAATACGACCCCAGCCCGATCAACCAGCAGAACACCGCCGTCCACACGTTGTGCGACAGGAAATGCGCGCCCTGCATCATCCGTCCGACTGACAGCACCGAGCCGGCCACGAAGGCTACCGCCAGCGCCACCCGCGCCAGGCGCGGACGCCGGTCGCGCAGCATGAAGAACAGGCCGAACAGGCAGAACCCGGTCGCGGCGTGTCCACCCGGCCAGCACAGTCCGGGCTTGTCGGTGGCCGGGCGTGGCTCCAGCAGCTTGCTGTAGGTCTCCTTGCCGCCGAACTGGGTCAGGCTCCACGGGCATTGCACCTGGGTCACCTTCTTCAGCGGCGTGACGAAGGCGGTCGACAGCCCCAGCGCCAACACCAGGCAACCCAGCTCGCGGCGCCAGCCCAGCAGCCGCTGCCAGACGAAACTCAGGGCGAAGCCGACCACGGCCAGCAGCCCGAAGACGATCACGCCCTGCTTGACCCGGTCATGCAGGATGGTCTCCAGCAGGTAGCTGTGGCGACCGATGAACTGACTGGCAACCGGGTCGTAGAACAGGTTGGCCACGTCCATATCCAGCGATGTCCATTCAAGCAGGACCAAGGCCACGGCGGTGACGAAAGGAATGCCCAGGTACAGCCACGGGTTGATCGGGCGAGGGCGCACGGATGCCTGCATGGTGACTCCAGAAGATGGAAAAGACCGTGCATTGTCGGGTGCCCGCTATCCTGTGTGCGTGAATGATCGGTGAAAAAACTGTCAAGTTCGGTGATTTCTAGCCAGGGCATGGCACCATGCAGGCATTGGCCGTAAGCTGCGCCTGCCGCGTCCGGCGAAGCGCCGCACAGGAGACCTCGATGCGCATTCTTTTGGTTGAAGACAACCGCGATATTCTGGCCAACCTGGCCGACTACCTCGGCATGAAGGGCTACACCGTCGACTGTGCCCAGGATGGCCTGTCCGGCCTGCATCTGGCCGCGACCGAACACTACGACCTGATCGTGCTCGACATCATGTTGCCCGGCATCGATGGCTACACGCTGTGCAAGCGCCTGCGCGAGGATGCTCGTCGTGACACGCCGGTGATCATGCTCACCGCCCGCGACCAGCTGGACGACCGTCTGCAAGGCTTCCGCTCGGGTGCGGACGACTACCTGCTCAAGCCGTTCGCGCTGTCCGAGCTGGCGGCGCGCATCGAGGCGGTGCTGCGTCGCGCCCAGGGCGGTGGCCGGCGTACCCTGCAGGTCGCCGACCTGAGCTATGACCTCGATACCCTGGAGGTGACCCGTCAGGGGCGCCTGCTCAAGCTCAACCCGGTCGGCCTCAAGTTGCTGGCTGTGCTGATGCAGAAGAGCCCCCATGTGTTGCGTCGCGAAGTGCTCGAGGAAGCGCTGTGGGGCGACGACTGCCCGGACAGCGACAGCCTGCGCAGTCACGTCCACCAGTTGCGCCAGGTGATCGACAAACCGTTCGACAAGCCCCTGCTGCATACCGTCCATGGCGTCGGCTATCGCCTCGCCGAGGGCCGCGATGGAGTTTAAGCAGAGCCTTGCCCAGCGCATCATCATCGCTTTCGCGCTGATGAGCGCGCTGGTGGCCGGGGCCTTTGCCTTTGGCATTGTCGCCACGGTGCACCTGGTCGAGGAACGCTTGATCTCCTCGGTGCTTGGTGGCGACCTGCAACGCCTGTTGCGCATGGACAGCGTCAGCGACTGGAGCCACCGGCCACGCCCCGACCAGCTGTTCTATTTCAGCGGCGGGCGCGATGACTTCGAATTGCCCAAGGACCTGCGTCACCTGGAGGCGGGTTTCCACGAGGTGTTTCGCGACCAGCTCTCGTACCATGCCATGGTCGAGATCGTCGACGGTCGGCGCTATGTGCTGTTGCAGGACCAGAGCGATTTCGAGGAGCGTGAACGGGTACTGTTCGCTGTGGTGGTGGTCGGCTTCGTGCTCAGCCTGGCCCTGGCGGTGATCCTCGGCTGGTTGCTGGCACGAAGGGTGATGGCGCCGGTGATCCGCCTGGCGCGCCAGGTGCGTCACCGTGACCAGTTGCTGGGGCTGGCGCCACCGTTGGCGCCGGACTACGCGGCGGACGAGGTCGGCCAGCTGGCCGTTGCCTTCGACGATACCCTGGGGCGCCTGCGCGATGCCCTGACCCGCGAGCGGCTGTTCACCAGTGACGTCAGCCATGAGCTGCGCACACCGTTGATGGTCCTGGCGACCTCGTGCGAGCTGTTGATGGAAAACCCCGGCCTCGATGGGCGGGCGCGCAGCCAGGTCGAACGTATTGCCCGGGCAACCGAGGAAATGCGCGAACTGGTGAAGACCTTCCTGATGCTGGCCCGTGCCCAGCGCGATGAAGGTGCCGTCGCTTCACGGGCAAGCTTGCGCGAGGTGGGCGACGATCTGATCGGCGTATGGCGCGACACCATCGAGCAGAAGGGGCTGGCGCTTTACTACGATGGTCGGGTCAGTGCCAGCCCGGTGCTGTACAACGCCACGTTCCTGCAGTCGGTGATGGGTAACCTGCTGCGCAATGCGGCGCACTACACCGACAGCGGTTACATTCGCCTTAGCCTGGAGGCCAATGGCTTCAGTGTCGAGGACAGTGGCGTGGGGATTCCGGAGGAGCAGCGCGAGGCGATGTTCCGGCCGTTCGTGCGTGGCGACGAGCGCCGTGGCGAGGGCCTGGGCCTGGGCTTGTCGCTGGTGCAACGCATCTGTGACGACCAGGGCTGGCGCGTAACCCTGACCGCGACGCTTCCCCATGGCTGCCGCTTCCAGGTCGACCTGAGCCAAGGCACGAAAGTGGTGCAGGATGGTGAAGGCCGGGATGGGCTATTGGATCCTGATTAACGTCCAGTAACACCTGCATTGGTCGCTGACAGATTTTTCACACGGACATGACCTGATTCCAACGCTTGCCTGCCTAAGGTGAGCGCACTGGAGTCAGGAGATGTCCAATGCGTAGCCCCATCAAACTCGAATTCTCGGACAAGTACGACCGCAACCACGCCCGGGAATACTTCCTCAAGCATCAGGATGGCCTGGCTCGACGCCTTTCCCACCAGCGTGACGAGCAACTGGCCCGCCGCGCCCTGGCGCTGGCCGGTGAGCCTGGCCTGGTGCTCGACCTGCCCTGCGGTGCCGGGCGGTTCTGGCCGCTGCTGGCCGAAAAGGCCAACCGCGTGATCATCGGTGCCGACAATTCGGCGGCGATGATCGAGACAGCCTGTGCGTCACAACCGCCAGAGGTGGTTGCACGGGTACGCCCCTTGCAGACTTCCGCGTTCGCCATCGACCTGCCGGACAACGCGGTCGACAGCATCTTTTGCATGCGCCTGTTCCACCATATCGGTGATCCGGCCCATCGGAAGACAATTCTTTCTGAGTTTCAACGAGTTAGCCGCGACAGCGTGATCCTTTCACTGTGGGTGGATGGCAATTTCAAGGCCTGGCGCCGCCGCAAGCTCGAAGCCAGGCGCAGTGCCCGGGCCGCGCAGGACAGCTACCAGAACCGCTTCGTGTTACCGGCGGCTACAGTTGAAGAAGAATTTGTGTCAGCGGGATTCAGAATCCAGGAACGACTCGACTTTCTGCCGTTCTATGCCATGTGGCGAGTGTACGTATTGCGCAAGGGGTAATGAGTGATGGCGGTAGCCCAGAATCAGTCCAGGCAGTTCGACTACTACTGGCAGCAGCAGGGGGAGTGGGTCGAGGAGCCCAACCAGCGGCGTGGTGGCGAGAGTGGCGTGCAGCGCCTGAGCGACGGTGATGGGCATCTGCTGTATGCCAAACGCCAGGTCGGGCACATCTACCGCAGCCTGCTGCATCCGTTCGGGCGCCCCACGGTGTTGCGCGAACTCGATGCGCTGAACAGTTTCGAGCAACTGGGTGTGCGGGTACCGCGGATTGTCTATGCCGGGGCCGAGCGGGACGCGGATCATCAGTGGCGGGCCTTGCTGGTCAGCGAGGCGCTCGATGGTTTCGTCGACCTCGATGCCTGGCATGCCGCCGGGGCCCGCGAGCATTACCCGCAGGCGGTGCACGAGCGCATGCTCAAGGATCTGGCCGACAACCTGGCGCGCATGCACCTGGGGCATTGGCAGCATGGCTGCCTGTACGGCAAGCATGTGTTCGTCAAGGTGCTGGGCGAGGGTGAACAGGCGCGGGTGGAAGTGGCGTTGCTGGACCTGGAGAAGTGCCGGCGGCGGATCAGTTGCCAGCGGGCGGCCTATAACGACCTGCGGCAGTTGCGCCGCCACTCGTCGTTCAACGAGGCGGAATGGCAGACCTTGCTCTATTTTTACCAAATGGCGTTTGGCAGCGCGGTCAAAGGTTTAGAGCAATGAAACTAGAAATCGCTCGAGCTTTGTTCCTGGTCGCGGCGTTGGCGGTGACCACGGCGGCGGCGGCGGCCTGGGAACAGCCGCGGCCTACGGTGTTCAGCAAGGCTGAGGTCGGTGGGGTGTGTCCGTTGCCACGGGTGGCCAAGGTGGAGCAGGGGCGGGCTGAGCCGGATCATGATCTTCTGTTGTTCTTGTTTGGGATGAGGCAGGGGTTGCGGCCGTTTGGTTGACGTGGGTTTTGTGTTTTTGCGCCAGGGGTTTATTTATGAATCTCTGGCGTTTGTTTATTTGGGTTTTATAGTTGGTTGGTTGGTTGGTTGGTTGGTTGGTTGGTGTTTGTTTTTGAAGTTGTATGCGCATTCATTTGCGATGTCGACGCTTATTCACCTTTCCGCCCTTACGGCGGGTTACTTTGGTCTTGGCCAAAGTAACCAAAGCCGCTGCGCTCCATTCATCCGGCCCTACGCTTCGCTCCGGGTTCCCTCACTCCGGCCTTGCTCCCGGGAGGACCGCGCTGCAGGGCCCATCCTGGGCCCCAGCGCTTGACGGGCATCCATGCCCGTCACCTCCCTCCGCAAGACCTGCGTTCGGCCTCCTGAAGTCGCGAAGTTACGAGCGGCGCCTGGACTGGCGCAGCTGTCGCTAGTTGAAAGCTTAATTAATCTCTCGATCGCATCGCGGGGCAAGCCCGCTCCCACGCAGATGATTCAGCTTGGTGCGGGAATAACGTGGGAGCGGGCTTGCCCCGCGATAGGCTGGAACAGCCAATATATAACTAACTGTCAAACAGTCATCTTCAGACTTCCTGCTCTTGCTTCTAAGCGCGCGATAGCTCAGGCAACACCAATTGCGACTTCAGGAGGCCGAGCGGAGTTCTTGCGGAGGGAGGTGACGGGCATGGATGCCCGTCAAGCGCTGCGCCCCAGGATGGGGCGTTCAGCGCGGTCCTCCTGGGAGCAAGAACGGAGCGAGGGGACCCCGGAGCGCAGCGTAGGGGCCGGATGAACGGAGCGGAACGGTTTTGCCTACTTTTCCCTAGAGAAAAGTAGGTCGCCGTAAAGGCGAAAAGGTGACTAAGTGTCGACATATTCTACGAATGCGCATAAAAAAACCAAAACAATCACCCGCGAACACCAACGATACCCCGCCCTCCCTTATGCGCCAAAACACTATAAATACAAGGCAAAACAAACAACGTAAACAACGTCCCAACCGACATCCCGGTAGCAATCACCATCCCGATATCAAACCGGCTGACCGCCCCGGCCCCAGAGGCCAAAATCAAGGGCACCATGCCAAACACCATGGCCGCCGTGGTCATCAGCACCGGCCGCAAGCGAATCGCGGCAGCTTCCTCAATCGCCTCCCGTACCCCAAGCCCCCGCTCATCCCGTAGCTGATTGGCAAACTCGACAATGAGAATCCCATGCTTGGTGATCAGCCCGATCAGGGTCACCAAACCCACCTGGGTATAGATGTTCATGCTCGAAACCCCCAGGAACAACGGCAACAACGCCCCGCAGATCGACAACGGCACCGTCACCAGAATCACCAGCGGATCCCGAAAACTCTCGAACTGCGCCGCCAGCACCAGAAAGATGATCGCCAGCGCCAGGCCGAAGGTCACCCACAACGCGCTGCCTTCCTGGACGAACTGCCGCGCCGTCCCGGCATAGTCCAGCGAGAACCCCTCGGGCGCCTCCTCGCGGGCGATGGCGCGCACGGTCTCCAGCGCCTCGCCCATGCTCACCAGCGGCACGCCCTGGATGATCGCCGAGTTCAACTGCTGGAACTGGTTGAGCTGGCGCGGCCGGGCGCGGTCGCTGAGGGTGATCAGGGTCGCGAGCGGCAGCAATTGCCCCTGCTCGTTCTTCACGTAGTAGTTGTTCAGCCAGTCAGGGTTGGCCCGGTACGGGCGCTCGACCTGGGCGATGACCTTGTAGCTGCGGCCCTCCAGGGTGAAGCGGTTGATCTCGGCCTCGCCCAGCAAGGTCGCCAGGGTGCTGCCCAGGGTGTCCATCGACACACCCATCTGCGCCGCCTTGGCACGGTCGATGTCGATCACCACCTCGGGCTTGTCGAAGGCCAGGTCGATGTCGAGGAAGGCGAACTTGCCCGACGCCTGGGCGCGTTCCTTGACCCGCTGGGCCACCTCCAGCAGGGCCGGGTAGTCACCGGCGGTGTTGATCACCAGCTGGAACGGCAGACCCTCGCCGGTGCCGGGCAGCGACGGCAGGTTGAAGCCGAAGATCTGCAGCCCGCCGATCTGCTCGAGCTCGGCCTGCACCAGCGGCAACAGCTGCATCTGCGTGCGCTCGCGCTCGTTCCAGGGCTTGAGCAGGAAGCCACCGATCCCGCTCTGCACACCGTTGAAACCGTTGATCTGGAACGACGAATAGTACTCGGGGAAGCGCTTGAAGATCGGCGTGAACTGGTCAGTGTAGGCGTTGAGGTAGTCCAGGTTGGCGGTCTGCGGCGAGCTGCTCATCATGAAGATCACCCCCTGGTCCTCCTCCGGCGCCAGTTCGTTGCGGGTGAACATCAGCAATACCGGGATCAGGCACAGGATCAGCACGGCGAATACCAGCACCACCGGGCGGCTGTTCAGGGTGCCGTGCAGCAGGCGCTGGTAGCGTACCTTGAGCGCGTCGAAGATCAGGTCCAGGCGGTGCGCCAGGCCACTGGGGTTCTGCTCGTGACGCAGCAGCAGGGCGCACATCATCGGCGACAGGGTGAGGGCGACGATGCCGGAAATGACCACCGCCCCGGCCAGGGTCAGGGCGAACTCCTTGAACAAGGCACCGGTCAGCCCGGTGAGAAAGCCGATGGGTGCGTACACCGCGGCCAGGGTGATGGTCATAGACACCACCGGCAGGGCGATTTCGCGGGCACCTTCCAGGGCCGCGTCGAAGGGCGTCTTGCCCTCCTCGATATGACGGTGAATGTTTTCCACCACCACGATCGCGTCGTCCACCACCAGGCCGATGGCCAGCACCATGGCCAGCAGCGTCAGCAGGTTCAGGGAGTAGCCCATCATCTGCATGAAGAACAGCACGCCGATCATCGACAGCGGGATGGTCACCACCGGGATCACCACCGAGCGCAGGGCGCCGAGGAACAGGAACACCACGACGATGACGATCAGCACCGCTTCGCCGAGGGTCTTGATCACCTCGTCGATGGAGGCCTGGATGAACAGGGTGGCGTCATAGGCGATGGATACCTTGAGGCTCGAAGGCAGCTCCTCTTCCAGTTGCGGCATGATCCGCCGCACCTCCTTGATCACCTCCAGCGGGTTGGCCGCCGGCGTGGCCTTGATGCCGATGTACACCGATGGCGTGCCGTCGAACGAACTGACTGTGTCGTAGTTTTCCGCGCCCATTTCCACCCGTGCCACGTCGCCCAGCAGCACCCGGCTGTTGCCGCTGGTCTTGACCGGCAGGGCGGCGAAGGCCTCGGCGGATTTCAGCTCGGTGGTGGCGTTGATGCTGGTGACCACGTACTCGCCCTTCACCTCGCCGGCGGCGGAGAGGAAGTTGTAGCGGCGTACGGCGTTGGTCACGTCCACCGCCGACAGGCCGAAGCCGGCCAGCTTCACCGGGTCGATCCAGATGCGCATGGCGAACACCTGGTTGCCGAGGATCTCGGCCTCGGCCATGCCTGGCAAGGTGGCCAGCTTGGGCTGGATGACCCTGGACAGGTAGTCGGTGATCTGCGGGTTGCTCATCTCGTTGCTGTAGAAGCTGATGTACATCAGCGCCGAGGCATCGGCGGCTTCCTTGCTCAGTACCGGGTCCTCGGAGTCCTGGGGCAGCTTGTTGCGCACCTCGTTGGCCTTGGCCAGCAACTGGGTGAACAGGCGGTCGGTGTCGGCGCCGATCCGCGCATAGACCGAAATGATCGAGAAGTTCTGTCGGCTCACCGAGGTCATGTAGTCGATGCCGTCGGCGCTGGCCAGGCTCTGCTGCAAGGGCTGGGTGATGTAACCCTGGATGGTCTCGGCATTGGCCCCGGGGTAGGCGGTGGTCACGGTGATCAGGGCGTTTTCCATCTGCGGGTACTGGCGGATCTGCAGCTTGCTCCAGGCCTGCAGGCCGAGCAGCAGGATCAGCAGGCTGACCACGCAAGCCAACACCGGGCGGCGGATGAACGGGTCGGTGAACGCCATGGCCGCCTCCCGTTCACTTCGCGCCGGGCGCGGCGGGCTTGAGGGCGCTGTCGGCGCTGATGCGGATCGCCGCGCCGGGCGTCAGCTTGAGCTGGCCGGCGGTGACCACCTGATCGCCGGCCTGCAGCCCCTTGAGCACCACGACCCAGCCCTCGCGACGCTCGCCGGTCTGTACGGTGAGCTGCTCGGCGATCAATTGCGGCTGGCCGTTGGCGTCGCGCTGGGGCTGGCCGTCCTCGCCCTTTTTCTCGCTGACCCGGTACACCGAGTTTCCGTAGAGGGTGTAGGTGATGGCGTTCTCCGGCACCACCACCAGCGGCTGCGGGTCGGGCAACAGCACTTGCAGGCTGGCGAACATGCCCGGCAGCAGCTTGCCCTCGGGGTTGGCCAGGGTGGCACGGACCAGCAGGTTGCGGGTGCTTTCCTCGACCTTGGGGTTGATCGCGCTGAGGCTGGCGGGGAAGGTCTGGTCGGGGTAGGCGGCCACCTGTGCCAGCACCCGCTGGCCGAGGCTCAGGTGCGGCAGCGCCTGCTCGGGCACATTGAAGTCGACATAGAGGCTGGACAGGTCCTGCAGGGTGGCGATCACCGTGCCGCTGGCCAGGTAGGCGCCGACATCCACCTGGCGGATGCCGATGGTGCCGCTGAACGGGGCGCTGATGCTCTTTTTCGCCAGCGAGGCCTTGAGCTGTTCGACCACCGCCTGGTTGCGCCGGTACTGGGTGGTCAGGCGGTCGAACTCGCCGCGGGAGATGGCCGAATCACCGACCAGCTGGCTGCCCCGGCCAAAGTCGACCTTGGCCAGCCCCAGGTCGGCCTGGGCGGTGCCGAGCAGGGCGGTTTCCTGGTCGCTGTCCAGTTGCAGCAACAACTGGCCGGCCTTCACCTGTTGCCCGGACTCGAAGTGCAGCGACTTCACCGTGCCGGCGACTTCCAGGCTCAGCTCCACGCCTTGATAGGCCTTGAGGCTGCCGACCGCCGGCAGGCGCTCCTGCCACTGGCGCAGCTCGGCCTGGGCCGCGGCCACGCTCACCGGCGGCCGGGGCTGCGAGAACATCTGCACCTGCTGGTAGATGGAAAAGGCCTTGATGCCCCCCAGGATCAACACGATCAGCAGGACGACGGCCAACATGATCAGCATGCGGCGGCGCAACATGGTCCGGTTCCCTGGATGTGGGTTATCGATTTGTCGGGCACGACCACGGGCGATCCGGCCCACGTGCGGTGGGGGAAAGTATTGTCGGTTTTTGCGAAAAGAGGAGGGATAAACTTGTGCCGGCCAAATCGCGGGGCAAGCCCGCTCCCACGTCAGGCCGTGGGAGCGGGCTTGCCCCGCGATAGCTTTTACGACAAATCAGACCAGGTGCAGGTGGTTATCCCAGAAGCCTGAAGGCAGGTTCATCGGCTGGCCGATCAGCTCTGCCTTGCGGCAATCGTAGAACCGGCAACGCCCCTGCCCGGAAGTGACGACGAAGCCATCCTTCACCGCCCCGACCCCGGCGCAATCTGGCATCGGCGCGTCGAGCTTCACCGCGCCGCTGTCCAGGTCCCAGATGAACAGGCGATTGGCCCGTGGCGCGGTCAGTGCCACCAGGCGCAGGTCGCTGTGAATCGCGACGCTGGCAGTGTACTGGGCCATCGACTGCAGCTGGCGCTCCGGCACCGGGAAGGCCTTGAACGGCTCGCCCGGACGCTTGATCGCCAGCAGCTCGGCGGTCTCCTCGGCGCCACCCATGAACTGCTGGCAGGCGGCGATGGTGCCATCGTCGCCCACCGCCAGGTGGCGCACGCTGTTCATCTGCTGGGCCAGGGTCTCCTTGCTCAGCAGGGTGCCGTCGCGCTGCATCAGCACCAGGCTCGGCTGCATGGCGTCGAGGTTCATCTCTACCCGGCTCTCGGCCTCGGTGCGGATACCGCCGTTGGCCACCACCAGGGTCTCGCCATCGGGCAGCCAGGCCACTTCGTGGGGGCCGATGCCGTGGGTGGAGAGCTCGCCGCTGTGCACCAGGCGCTCGCCTTCGAAACGGTAGACGCCCAGTACGCCGCGACCGGGGTCGGTGGTGTCGTTCTCGGTGGTGTACAGCCACTCGCCATCCTTGTGGATCACCGCATGGCCGTAGAAGTGCCGCTGCGGTTGCGAGGCGAGGGTCTGCAGCAGCCGGCCGTCGCGCAGGTCGACCAGGTAGCTCTCGGTACCGGGCCGGCGCGCGACGAACAAGGCGATCGGCAGCGTCGGGTGGTTGATGATCGCATGGCAACGCTGGGCCACCTGGGTGCTGAACACCTGGGTGCCGTCCAGGCGAAAGCCCACGGCGTAGTGCTGGCCGTCGCCGTCGTCGCGCGCCGACAGCAGCAAGGGTTCGCTGCCTTTGCCGCGGAACAGGCTCCAGCCGCCCAGGGTCAGGGCACTGAGCAACACGCTACCGAGTTTCAGGGCCTGGCGTCGCAGCATGATCAGTCACCGTCGTTGGCATTGAAGCCCAGCTGGATGTTCAACGCCTTGGCCAGCTCGCCCTCGTGCAGGCGGTGGACGACGTTGAGCGCGTCGTAGATCTGGTTGAGGGTCTGCTTGCCGGCGTCGTCGGCAAGCAGCTCGCCCAGGGTCTTCTGGTTGTCGGCCAGCAGTTTGATCGCCGCAGCGTAGGCGTCGTCGATCTTTTGCGCCAGTGCCGTCTGGTCCTTGCCCAGCAGGCCGCGCAGGCCCTGGTTGTCGACCCCGACCCATACCGTCTGGGCGGCCTTGAGCGAGGCTTCCAGGCTCTTGATCGACGAGTGGCTGCGCCAGGCCTCGGCCTGCAGCGGCTGCGCGATGCCCTTGCTCTGCCGGCCCATCGGCGCGCCGAGTTTCTTCTTCAGGGTGTCCAGGGCGGTGACCTGGGCCCGCAGCAGGTCGGCGATCGCCTCGTGGGAGTCGGCGTAGCGCTGGTTGGGGAACTTGGTCATCTGCGACAGCATGCCGTCGGTGCTGTTCCAGCCCTTGAGGATCTCCTCGGCCAGGGCCTTCTGGTGTTCACCGATGGCCACCAGCAGCGGGCAGTAGCGGGCCTTCTGCTCGGCGCTGGCGATGTCCGGCTTGCTGTCGAACAGGATGTATTCGTAGGCCGACAGGCCACGCACCACCACGCTGGCCTTGCCCAGCGACTCGGCGGTGACCGCCTGTTCGCCGTTGACCAGCTGCTCGACCTGGCGACCGACCAGGTTCTTCTTGTCGGGCCAGAACTGTACCTGCCAAGGGCGGTTACCCTCGGCCAGCGGGCCGACCAGCAGCGGCTGCAGCTCGGCCCAGGCCTTCTGCGCGTTGAGGAAGTCAGCGCGGGCGGTCTCCAGGGACTGTTTGCCTTCGCAGTAGGCCAGGGCGCTGGCGGCCAGCTGCCGGTCGGCCTCGACCCAGCGGCTGTAGGTCGGCAGGATCACCTGTTTGGCGATGGCCGCGGAGGTCACCGCCTGCGGGTCTTGCGGCGAACAGGCGCCGAGGGCGAGTGCGGCGAGGCTGGTGAACAACAGTTTGGGTCGGAACATGCCCGGCTCCTTGTGCGGTTTAAAGGGAATTCAGGAACGCCAGCAGCGCGGCGCGCTGCTCGGCATTGAAGGTCAGTACGTGATCGCGCGCCGCCTGGGCCTCGCCACCGTGCCAGAGCACGGCTTCGAGCAGATTGCGGGCGCGGCCGTCGTGGAGGAACTGGCTGTGGCCGCTGACGGTTTCGCTCAGGCCGATGCCCCACAATGGCGGGGTGCGCCAGTCCTGGCCGTTGGCGGCGAACTCGGTGCGCTCGTCGCTAAGGCCCGGGCCCATGTCGTGCAGTAGCAGGTCGCTGTAGGGGCGGATCACCTGGCCGGCCAGTTCCGGCTCGGCCGCATCGGCGGCAGTGGTGAACTGTGGCGTGTGGCAGCCCTGGCAGCCGGCCTGGTAGAACAGGTTCTTGCCCGCCAGCACCTGCGGCGCATCGACGTTGCGCCGGGCCGGCACGGCGAGGTTGCGGGTGTAGAAGGTGACCAGGCGCAGGATGTTGTCGCTGACTTCCTTCTCGCCGCCCTGGCCGTCGCCATTGGGTGCGGCCAGGCAATCGGCCTGCGCCGCCGTGCAGTCGTCCTTTGGCAGCAGGGTGGTGGTCAGGCCCATGTCTCCGGCGAAGGCGTGCACGTTCTGCTGGTTGACGTTGGGCTGTCCGGCCTTCCAGCCGAAGCGGCCGACCACGGTCTTGCCCTGGGCGTCGTCCCAGACCCGGTTGGCGCGGCCGCGGATACCGTCGCGGTTGAGGTCATCCGGGTCCTCGTTGGCCAGCAGGTCGGCTTCGGGGATGGCTTCGAGCAGGCCCAGGCCGATCATCGGCGGGGCGACCCGGGCCGAGAAGCGGGTGTCCGGGTGCAGCGGGCCGTAGCCGAGCTGGCTGATCTGCAGGGTCGGGCGGCGCAGTTCGACCTGGTGGCCGTCCTTGAAGGTGACGCTGTGGTTGTCGTAGCTCACCCGCACCTTGCCTTCCGGGGCCACGCCGGGGATGGACATGTCCTGCAGCTGGGTGCCGTAGACCGGTTCGGGGACCACGCCCAGGCGCTCGATCTCGCGGGCGTAGTAGGGCTGGTCGGGGATCGACAGGCGCACCAGCATCGACACCGCGTTGCTGTCGTCCGGCTCCGGCGGATGGCCGCGACCGTCACGCACATGGCAGTTCTGGCAGGCGTTGGTGTTGAACAACGGGCCCAGGCCATCGCGGGCGGTGGTGGTGGACGGGGCAATCACCCAGGGGTTGCGAAAGAAGCTGTTGCCCACGGCGAAATCCAGGCGTCGTTCCGGCGTGAGGTTGGCCGAGGGCAGCGAATAGGCGTTGCGGTCGCTGCGTTGCACCGTGGCCTTGCCGCCGGAGAGGGCTTCGCCGGGCTCGGCCTGGGTGAAACGCGGAGCGTCGTCACAGGCGGCGAGGGCGAAGGCCAGCAGCAGGGGGCTTAGGCGGAGCAAGGACATCGAGGATCCTGGGCATGGGCGAAAAACCGGCGTGCAAGCTTATCAGGCCAGGGATGTTTGAATAAGAGCAATTTGCAATTGCTGGATGAAATCGATGTCAGTTGGCCTATCGGTAGGAGCGGCCTTGTGCCGCGAAAGGGCCGCGAAGCGGCCCCGGGATTTCGGAGCTGATGCAGAAACTGCCGGGGCTGCGTTGCAGCCCTTTCGCGGCACAAGGCCGCTCCTACAAGGGGGCGGTGGTGTTGCTGGAAAACAAAAAGGCGGCCCGAAGGCCGCCTCTGCTGAACCACGACGCTGATCAGAACTCGTGATCGGCGGTATCCGGGTTCAGGTTGTCGATGCCCAGCTTGCCCGCGGCCTGCTCGATCGCGCCGGTCTGCTTGACCAGCGAGGCGATGGCGTCACGCACGATCTGGTTGCCGGCGGCGTTGTCGGCGGCGATCAGCTGGTCGTAGTGCTCGCCCTTGAGGGCGTGATCGACGATCACCTGGATCTTGGCCTCGGTGGCTTCCAGGTCGGCCTTGAGGGTGGCGTCGGTGGCCGGGTCGGCCTTGGCCACCAGCGACGACAGGCTCGGGCCGCTCAGCTTGGTACCGTCGACACGGGTGTACTCGCCCAGGTAGACGTTGCGGATGCCCTTGGCGTCGTAGAAGTGCGAGTAGTGGGTGTTGTCGCTGAAGCAGTCGTGCTCGTCTTCCGGCGAGTTGGCTTCCAGCGAGACCTTCATGCGCTCGCCGGCCAGCTCGCCCAGCGACAGGCTGCCCATGCCGAACAGCATCTTGCGCAGGCCGTCGTTGGCCGGCTCGCCCTCGAGGGTGGCGCGGTAGTTGTCGGCGACGTTCGGCGCCCAGTTGCCGACCATCTCCTCGAGGTCCTTGACCAGCAGGTCGGTAACCGCTTTCAGGTAGGCGCGGCGACGGTCGTTGTGGCCGCCCGTGGCACCCTTGCCTTCCAGGTAGTCGGAAGCCGGACGGTTGCCCGCGCCTGGGCCTGTGCCATTGAGGTCCTGGCCCCAGAGCAGGAACTCGATGGCATGGTAGCCGGTGGCGACGTTGGCCTCCGAGCCGCCCAGCTCGTTGAGGGTGGCGAGCTTCTCGGGGGTGATGTCCTTGACGTCGATCTTGTCTTCGCCGACCTGGATCTCGGTGTTGGCGATGATGTTGGCGTTGGCCGCCGGGTTGCCCAGGGCGTGCTCGTAGCTCTTGTCGACGTAGTCGATCAGGCCTTCGTCCAGGGGCCAGGCGTTCACCTGGCCTTCCCAGTCGTCGATGATGGTGTTGCCGAAGCGGAACACTTCGCTTTGCAGGTACGGCACGCGCGAGGCGACCCAGGCATCACGGGCGGCCTTCAGGGTCTGGTCGTTGGGCTTGGCCAGGAACGCGTCGACGGCGGTCTGCAATTGCTTGGCGGTGCTCAGCGAGTCGCTGTACACGGCATGGACCATGTCGGCGTAGTGCTTGACCACGGCCTTGGCGGCCGCTTCATCGACAGCCCCCGGCGCTGCGGCGGCGGTGCTGGCGGCGGCAGGTGCCTGGGCTTGCGGTGCGGCGGCCTTGTCGTCCTTGCCTTCGCCGCAACCGGCGAGGGCGATGGCGATGGCCAGCAGACTGGCGGAGGCCAGAGGCATTCGAATCATTGTGGTTTCCTGCGTCGTGTGGTTGGACCAAGGGTGGACCGTGCGCCGTGGCACGCGAAACCGCCACATCATGCGAAAGATTTGCATTTGCTGTAAAGGGGCGGGCGCGCATTTCATGCAAACGCCCGTTCGCGGTGCACCGCCAAGGCCGGCGGGGCTTACAGGGCGGAAACCTGGTTGCGTTGCGCCTGTTTGAGGAAACTGGTCAGTTCGCGCGCGGACAACGGCTTGCTGTAGTGGTAGCCCTGACCCTCGTGGCAGCCCTGGGCGATGATGTAGCTCTCCTGCTCGGCGGTCTCGACGCCTTCGGCGATCACCTGCATGCCCAGGCTCTTGCCCAGCTGGATGATGGCGCGAACGATGGTGGCGTCGTCGTCATCGTCGAGCAGGTCCTGGACGAAGCTCTTGTCGATCTTGATCTTGTCCAGCGGCAGCGATTTCAGGTAGCTGAGCGAGGAATAGCCGGTGCCGAAGTCATCGATGGCGATCAAGGCGCCGGAGCGGCGCAGGCTCAGCAGGTGCTGGGCGGCGGTGCTGATGTCTTCCATCAGGCCGGTCTCGGTGACTTCCAGCTCCAGGCTGCGGGGTGGCAGGCGGTAGGCCTGCAGCAGGTTGTTGACCACCCGCGGCAGTTCGTTGTGGTGCAGTTGCACGGTGGACAGGTTGACCGCCATGCGCAGTTCGCTGAAGCCCTGGTCGTGCCATTCGCGCAGTTGCCGGCAGGCCTGGTCGAGCACCCATTCGCCGATGCTGATGATGCTGCCGTTCTGCTCGGCCAGGGGGATGAACTGGTCGGGCGGGACCATGCCCAGCTCCGGGTGCTGCCAGCGCAGCAGCGCCTCGACGCCGACCACGCGGTGGTCGCGGTAGCTGATCTGCGGCTGGTACACCAGGTACAGCTGGTTGCGCGGCAGGGCTTCGCGCAGGTCCTTTTCCAGCTCGCGACGGCGGCGCATCTCGCTGTCGACACTGGCGATGTAGAACTGGTAGCGGTTACGTGAGCGGGCCTTGGCCAGGGTCATGGTCTGCTCGGCTTTCTGCAGCAGCTTCTCGGTGCTGTCGCCGTCCTCGGGGAACAGGGTAATGCCGATGGTGGCGCGCAGGCGGATCTGCTGGTGGTCGAGGTCGAAGGGCGCCTCGAGGTCGTCGAGGATGCTCTGGGCCAGTTCGGCGGCTTCATAGGGCTGCTCGATGTTGGCCTGGACCAGGGCGAACTGGTCGCCCCCCAGCCGGGCCAGGGCGCCAAGGCGGCCGCTGTGGGCGCGCAGGCGGTCGGCCAGGGCCAGCAGCAGCTGGTCGCCGACCTGGTAGCTGAACTGCTCGTTGATGCCCTTGAAGTCGTCCAGGCCCACGCACAGCACGGCGACGCGGCGTTGCAGGCGGCCACCGTCGTCCAGGATCTTGTCCAGTTGCTGTTGCAACTGCTGGCGGTTGGGCAGGCCGGTGAGGAAGTCGTACTGGGCCATGCGCTGCAGGCTGTTCTCGGCCTCGTGGCGCAGGTGGGTGTTGCGTTCGATGGAGGCCAGCAGCTGGTTGGCGGTGTTGACCCAGAGGCCCAGCTCGTTGCGCTCGTGACCCTTGAGCTGCGGGATCTGGTGCTGGCTGGGGCGGTCGGGGTTTATCTGGGTCAGGTGGTCGATGATCTTCGACAGTGGCTTGGTCAGCAGCCAGTGGTACACCAGGTACAGCACCAGGCCCATGGCCAGTGCCCTGAGCACGCCGGAGATGAAGATGATCACGGCGTTGATCAGGAAGTCCTCGCCGTAGGAGGAGGTGTCGAGGGTGATGCTCAGGTCGCCGTAATACTCGCTGTACGGGCCGCGGCCGACCAGCTGCGTGGTGTAGGTGCGCTCCTGGCCGAGGATCAGGTCGGTCAGCCAGCGCATGGACATGTCCTGCAGCGGCCGGGATTTTTCCGCCAGCATGGTTTCGTTCGGGTGGCCGATGGAGGCCATGCGCACCGATTCGTCCTGGAACAGGCCTTCCATCACCTGCATGCCCATTTCCCGGTCGAGGCTGTACACCGCCTGGGTCGATGGGTCGCGGAACATGTCGAGGATGCGCTGGGCATCGTTGTTCACGGACTGGCGGGTCTTGTAGGCGTCATAGACGATCTGCGCACAGCTGAGTACGACGCCGACAGCCAGCGCCGAGAGCAGTACGACCCTCAGCAGCTTGACCGATAAGCTGTTTCGAAATTCCAGCTTCAATGGGGTTTCCTTAATCCATGCGCATGCCATTATTTTGCCATCAACCATGGCGGGAGACTATCGACCCGATACCCCGGCAGGCAACCCGTCCGTCGACGGAATTGCCCTTGGCTCTGTATCGGTCGAGCGGTCATGCGACTTGAGTGCGCTGCGTCAACTTTCCAGATGGTTGATGTTAGCGCGCTATGCGGGCTGAGCAAGAGCGCGGAGATGGGTTGCAAACAATTCTGTCAGGTATGCCGTTACCGAATGCGGCGACATCCCGCCAGGCAATAAAAAACCCGGCACTCAGGCCGGGTCTTTTGAATTCAAGGCGAATGATCAGGCCTTGAAGGTCTTGCCTTCGAACTGCTCGGCAACGAAGGTCCAGTTGACCAGGTTCCAGAACGCCTCGACGTACTTCGGACGCAGGTTGCGGTAGTCGATGTAGTAGGCGTGTTCCCAGACGTCGCAGGTCAGCAGCGGGGTGTCGCCGCTGGTCAGCGGGCAGCCGGCGCCGATGGTGCTGGCCAGGGCCAGGGAGCCGTCGGCCTTCTTCACCAGCCAGCCCCAGCCGGAGCCGAAGGTGCCGACCGAAGTCTTGGTGAACTCTTCCTTGAACTTGTCGAACGAACCGAAGGCGGCGTTGATGGCCTCGGCCAGGGCGCCGGTCGGCTGGCCGCCGCCGTTTGGCGACAGGCAGTTCCAGTAGAAGGTGTGGTTCCAGACTTGGGCTGCGTTGTTGAAGATGCCGCCCGAAGAGCTCTTGACGATCTCTTCCAGGGTCTTGCCTTCGAATTCGGTGCCTGGGACCAGGTTGTTCAGGTTCACGACATAGGTGTTGTGGTGCTTGTCGTGGTGAAACTCCAGGGTTTCCTTGGAGATGTGCGGCTGCAGGGCATCGTGGGCGTACGGCAGCGGCGGCAATTCAAAAGCCATGGTGGATCTCCTGATTCAGGTCTGTTTGCGGTTTGCGCCAGGCCTCACGGGTGGCCTGATGAGCGTCGGCGAGTTTGTACCCTTTGCGACGCAAGGGCTGGATCATAGCACCGGCCCGGGCGCTTAACCACGCAACATCTGTGGGGAATAGAGGTTCCAGAGCGGTTGGCGGGTGCCGACCGGTGGTTAGCCAGGAGCATTGCTGTAGACGGTCATCAGTCCATCGGGATACACATTTGAGCAGGAAGCAGAGTTGCAAGCATTACCAGCGTGGGAGCGGGCTTGCCCCGCGAACACCGGCACAGCCGGTGCCAGGCACCGCATCGCGGGGCAAGCCCGCTCCCACGCTGGTGATCTGGTGTATTCAGTTGAAGATCAACTGCGCCGCCACCGCGAACATCATCACCGCCACCATCAGGTCGAGCATGCGCCAGGTCGCCGGGCGTGCCAGCCACGGCGCCAGCCAGGCGGCGCCGATCGCCAGGGTCGAGAACCACACCAGCGAGGCACTGGCGGCGCCGGCCACGTAGGCGCCGGGCACGGTCTGCTGTGCGCCGAGGGAGCCGATCAGCAGCACGGTGTCCAGGTACACATGGGGGTTGAGCAGGGTCACCGCCAGCGCGCTCAGCAGCACCGCGCGGCGCGAGCGCACACCCTGGCCTTGCTGGTGCTGCAGGCTTTGCTTGGAAAACGCGCTGCGCAGGGCCTTGGCGCCGTACCAGATGAGGAACACCGCGCCACCCCAGCGCGCCACGGCCAGCAGCGTGGGATTGTGCGCCAGCACCGTGGCCAGGCCGAACACGCCAGCGGCGACCAGCAGCGCGTCGCAGACCACGCACAGCGCCGCCACCGGCAGGTGATGTTCGCGGCGCAGGCTCTGCGCCAGGACGAAGGCGTTCTGCGCGCCGATGGCCATGATCAGGCCGAAGGCCACCAGCATGCCGTTGAGATAGCTTTGCCACATAGCGGGAACACTCCACGGGCACCGATGCAAGCATCGGCACGGATCAACAAGAAAGATGTGGCTATTGTCAGGGCTGCAGCTGTATAAGAAAAACAAATAGAGCTGATCAGTCATTAGAGAAATCGATGTTCGACTACAAGCTGCTCGCCGCCCTCGCCGCGGTGATCGAACAAGGCGGTTTCGAACGTGCCGCCCAGGTGCTGGGGCTGTCGCAATCGGCCATCTCGCAACGCATCAAGCTGCTCGAAGCGCGGGTCGGCCAGCCGGTGCTGGTGCGCGCCACGCCACCGAGCCCGACCGAGGTCGGCCGGCAGTTGCTCAACCATGTGCAGCAGGTGCGCCTGCTCGAGCGCGACCTGCAGCGCCAGGTGCCGGCGCTGGACGAGGAAGGCATGCCAGAGCGCCTGCGCATCGCCCTCAACGCCGACAGCCTGGCGACCTGGTGGGCCGGTGCGGTGGGGGCCTTCTGCGCGCAGCAGCAGGTCTTGCTTGACCTGGTGGTCGAGGACCAGGAGGTCGGCCTCAAGCGCATGCGTGCCGGCGAGGTTGCGGCCTGCCTGTGCGGCAGCGAACGTCCCGTGGCTGGGGCGCGCAGCCTGCCGCTGGGGTCGATGCGCTATCGAGCGCTGGCCAGTCCCGCGTTCATGGCGCGCTACTTCCCCCAGGGTTTCGCGGTCGAGCGGTTGGCCCGTGCCCCGGCAATCGTGTTCGGGCCGGACGATTTTCTCCAGCATCGCTACCTGGCGTCGCTAGGCGTGCAGGAAGGTTTCCTGCATCACCTATGCCCCTCGTCCGAAGGTTTCCTGCGCATGACCGAGGCCGGCCTGGGCTGGGGGCTGGTGCCGGAGCGGCAGGTGGCCGAGCAGCTGGCCCGTGGTGAGCTGGTGGAAATCTGCGCCGATACTCCCATCGATGTACCGCTGTACTGGCATCATTGGCGCAACGGCGGGCAGTTGCTCGCCCAGCTGACCGACCACCTGCGCCATTCGGCGCGGCAGTGGCTGGTGCCCTTGTAGGCACATCGGGCGTCAGTTGCATCCGAAATCTGGCAAGGCGGAGTCTTACATGCGAATTCTGGTCACCGGCGCGAGCGGCTTCATTGGCGGGCGCTTTGCGCGTTTCGCCCTGGAGCAGGGCCTGGAGGTGCGGGTCAATGGTCGGCGGGCAGAGGGCGTGGAGCACCTGGTCAAGCGCGGGGCGCAGTTCATCCCGGGCGACCTGGGCGACGCCGAATTGGCCCGGCGCCTGTGCCAGGGTGTGGATGCGGTGGTGCATTGCGCTGGCGCCGTGGGCACCTGGGGCCGCTACCAGGACTTCCACCAGGGCAACGTGGTGTTGACCGAGAACGTGGTCGAGGGCTGCATCAAGGAGCATGTGCGGCGCCTGGTGCACCTGTCGTCGCCGTCGATCTACTTCACCGGCCGGTCACGCCTGGATATCCGCGAGGACCAGGTACCGCGCCGCTTCCATGACCATTACGCGCTGACCAAGCACCTGGCCGAGCAGAAAGTGTTCGGCGCCCAGGAGTTCGGCCTGGAAGTGCTGGCGCTGCGACCGCGTTTCGTCACCGGGGCCGGCGACGCAAGCATCTTCCCGCGGCTGATGCGCATGCAGGCCAAGGGGCGCGTGGCGATCATCGGCAATGGCCTGAACAAGGTCGATTTCACCAGTGTGCACAACCTCAACGAAGCGCTGCTCAGTGCGTTGTTCGCCGAGGAGCAGGCACTTGGCCAGGCCTACAACATCAGCAACGGCCAGCCCTTGCCGCTGTGGGACGTGGTCAACTACGTGATGCGCCGCATGCAGCTGCCGCAGGTCACCCGCTACCGCTCCCCCGGCCTGGCCTATGGCCTGGCGGCGCTCAACGAGGCCGCCTGCCTGCTTTGGCCCGGGCGTCCGCAGCCGACCCTCAGCCGCACGGCGGTGCAGGTGATGAGCAGCGATTTCACCCTCGATATCGGCCGCGCCCGGCAGTACCTGGACTACCGACCCCAGGCCGATGTGTGGTCCGCGCTGGATGAATTCTGTGCCTGGTGGCAGGCGCAGGCGGGACAACGCTGAACCTGTGGGCGGGATGATGGTCATCAGTGCGCCGCCCAGGCGGTTTATACTCATGTCTCTTTGCTACCACCGCGGTTGAATGCACCCATGCGTAACGACGCCCACGACGATTTTGACGATGTGCCCACCTTGCGTGCCGGCACCCCCGACGACGATGAACTGCTGCCCGCCCATGTGGCCCGCAGCCGCCAGAAGGCGGCGCGCCCACGCAGCAATGGCCCGCTGTGGGCCTTGCTCGGTGCCTCGTTCATCGCCCTGGGCGGGCTTGGCTGGTGGAGCTTCCAGCAGATCACCCTGATGGAGCAGCAACTGGTCGCGACCCAGGAAAGCTTTGCCCGCATCAGCGAGGAAGCGGCCGGGCGGTTGCAGGCAATCAGCGGCAAGGTCGATGCCAGCGAGTCCAGCAACAGCACTGGCAGCGAGGCGTTGAAGCTGCAGATTCGCCAGTTGCAGGCCTCGCTGGCCGAGCAGGGCAAGCAGCAACAGGGCGTCGCCGGCCAGGCCGGCGACCTGGGCAAGCGCCTGGAGCAGGTGCTGGCCGACACCCGCGAACAGCAGAAGGTGGTGACCGAGTTGCAGGGACAGTTGCAGGCGCAGCTCAAGGCGGTCAACGCTGAGCTTGCGACGCTCAAGTCGGGCCAGGTGGATGGCGGCAAGCTGGATGGTCAGCTCAAGAGCCTGAGCAATGAAGTGGCGGCGCTGAAGAAACAGGGCAACCCGAGCGCGGCCATCGAGCGCCTGGAGCAGGATGTGCTGGTGCTCAAGAGCCAGGTGGACAACCGCCCGGCCACATCGGCCGGCGGCGCCTCGGTGCAGGAGTTCGATGCCTTCCGCGGGCAGGTGACGCGCAACATCAGTACCCTGCAGAGCCAGATCCAGAACCTGCAGCAGCAGATCAACGCCCGGCCCTGAGTCCTTGGACTATCGCTGGGCAAGCCCGCTGCCACGACGACGAACCTGCCCTACGTTCGCTTCACTCACATCCGTGGATAGTCGATGTAGCCCACGGCCCCCTTGGCGTAGAAGGTTTCCGGACGCGGCGCATTGAGCGGCGCGTCGGCGGCCAGGCGCGCGGGCAGGTCGGGGTTGGCGATGAACGGGATGCCGAAGGCCACCGCATCGGCCTTGCCGCTGGCCAGGGCAGCGTTGGCGCTGGCCTTGTCGAAGCGCTCGTTGACGATATACGGGCCAGCGAACGCCGCCTTGATCAGTGGGCCGATGCTGTCGTCGCCTTCCTTCTCCCGCGAGCAGATGAAGGCGATGCCACGCTTGCCCAGCTCCCGTGCCACGTAGGTGAAGGTCTCGGCACGGTCGGCGTCGCCCATGTCGTGGGCATCGGCCCGTGGCGCCAGGTGCACGCCCACGCGGCCCGGGCCCCATACCTCGATGGCGGCGTCGGTAACTTCCAGCAGCAACCGCGCGCGGTTCTCCAGCGAGCCGCCATAGCGGTCGGTGCGCTGGTTGGTGCTGCTCTGCAGGAACTGGTCGAGCAGGTAGCCATTGGCGCCGTGGATCTCCACGCCGTCGAAGCCGGCGGCCTTGGCGTTCTCGGCGCCGCTGCGATAGGCCTCGACGATGTCGGCGATCTCTTCGGTTTCCAGGGCTCGTGGGGTCGGATAGTCGCTCAATGGGCGCACCAGGCTGACATGGCCCTTGGGCTGGATCGCGCTGGGGGCCACCGGCAGCTCGCCGTTCAGGTACGACGGGTGGGAGATGCGCCCGACATGCCACAGTTGCAAGAAGATCCGCCCACCGGCGCCGTGGATGGCCTTGGTCACGTTGTGCCAGCCACGCACCTGCTGGTCGTTCCAGATTCCCGGGGTATCCGGATAGCCGACGCCCATCGGCGTGACCGAGGTCGCTTCGCTGAGAATCAGGCCGGCGCTGGCGCGCTGTACGTAGTACTCGGCCATCAGCGCGTTGGGCACGCGGCCTTCGTCGGCGCGGCAGCGGGTCAGCGGGGCCATGATGATGCGGTTGGGCAGTTCCAGGTCGCCCAGCGTGATCGGGTCGAACAGCGTAGTCATATGCGAAGCCTCGCGTGGATCAGGTCAGAGCTCTTGGCTCATTTGCTCGAGGAACGCCTTGATGGTCGCCTCGTTGCGTTTGAAGAAATGCCACTGGCCGATCTTCTGGCTGCTGATCAGGCCGGCGCGCTGCAGGGTGGCCAGGTGGGCGGAGACGGTCGACTGCGACAGGCCGCAGCGTTGGTCGATCTGCCCGGCACACACACCGTGCTCGGTGCTGTGGTGCTGGTCGGGAAACTGCGCGGCCGGATCTTTCAGCCAGTTGAGGATGTCTCGCCGGACCGGGTGGGCCAGGGCTTTTATGATTTCGTCGAGATCGAGGGGCATGGTTGGCTCGTGGTGTGTAGCGGTATATCGCGATGGAGCGAAATATAAATCGCTGCATCGCGATATACAAATATGAAAGGGTTCTGAGGCAAGCGTCATTGGCTATATCGGTTCATGACGATATGGGGGTGGGCGGTGCTAGACTGGCGCCATGAACTACCTCGCGCACCTTCACCTGGGCGGCCCGGCGCCGCAACAACTGCTCGGCAGCCTGTATGGCGACTTCGTCAAGGGCACGCTGGAGGGACGTTTTCCGCCGGCGCTGGAGGCTTCGATCCGGCTGCACCGGCACATCGACAGCTACACCGACAGCCACCCGCTGGTGCTGGCGGCGCTGGCGCGTTTCCCGCGCGAGCGGCGGCGCTTCGCCGGGATCGTGCTGGATGTGTTCTTCGATCATTGCCTGGCCAGGCACTGGGGGGAGTACGCGGAGCAGCCGCTGGTACAGTTCACCGGTAACTTCTACAAGGTGCTGCTGGCTGAACCGCAGCTGCCGGGCCGGCTGGCACGGATCGCGCCGTTCATGGCGGCGGATGACTGGCTGGGGGCCTATGGCGACTTCGCCACCCTGGAGCAGGTGTTTGGCGGCATTGCCCGGCGCTTGTCACGGCCCGAGGGGATGGACGGGGTGATGGGGGAGCTGGAGCGTCTGTATGAGCCTTTGTTGGCGGATTTTCGTGAGTTCTATCCGCAACTGCAGGCGTTTGCGGTAGCGCGAAGAGTGGCAGGCAGTTGATGCTCTCCTGCCTGTGCTGGCCTCTTCGCGGGTAAACCGCTCCCACAGGTACAGTGCACTAGTTGAAGCTGGCGTTGCCCTTGTGGGAGCGGGTTTACCCGCGAAGAGGCCGGCACAGCTGACGTCAACTGTTCAGGCCGCCTTGGCCAGGCGGCGCGGCTCGACTTCCACGATGCCGAACAATGCCTGGCGCACCGCCTGCTGCGCCTGGAACGCCAGCGCCGCGCGTTCCTGGCCTTCGCTGCCAATCGGAGGCAACAGGTGGATCACCACCTCGCCCCGGTCGTGGCCAAAGATCCGCATCAGATGGGACACCAGGTCGTCCTCGCCAATGAACGGCGCGATCGAATCGGCTTGACCCGCGCGCAGATACTGGATCGCCACCGGCTGCAGCGGCGTGCCCTGATCGATGGCCCCGGCGAGTAGACGTCCATGGAAGGTACGCAGGGTGCGACCGTCGGTGGTGGTGCCTTCCGGGAAGATCAGCAGGGGGCGTTGCTCGCCCAGCTGTTCGCTGATCTGCTGGCGCAGGCGTTGGGCATCGCCACCGCCACGGCGGATGAACAACGTACCGGCTTTTTCGGCCAGCCAGCCGGCCACCGGCCAGTGGCGGACCTCGGCCTTGGACAGGAACGACAGCGGTGTGAGCATGCCGAGCAGCGGGATATCGGTCCACGATACATGATTGCAGACCCAGAGCATTGGCCGTTGTGGCAGTTCACCCCTGACCTTTACGTCGAAGGGCAGGGCGGCAACCAGGCGGCCCATGAACAGGCGTGTCCAGCGCTGGCGGTGTTCGATCGAGGCCTTCAGGCCCAGGCGTTCGCCCAGGGCGATGATGCTGGCCATTGCCAGCCCCAGGGTCAGCACCAGGAACAGCCGCAATAGGCGGGCAGCGGCCCGCAGGCGCAGCATCAGACCGCCGCCTTGAAGTGACGGGCGTAGCGCGGGCAGAGGTCGTCGCGCTTGAGCAGGATGAACACGTCGGCGACCTGGAAGTCCTCGTCCCAGCAAGGCTCGCCGCAGATCTTCGCGCCCAGGCGCATATAGGCCTTGAGCAGCGGCGGCATCTCGGCGATGACGTTGTTCGGCAACGGCAGGCTGGGCAACGGGTTCTTCGGTTCGGCGCGCAGGTGTTCGGTGCACAGGTAGCGTTCGCGCAGGCGCTGCATGATCGCGTGGGCTTGTACGCCGCCGTCCTGCATGGGGATGCTGGCGCAGCCCATCAGGTAGCTGTAGCGGCCTTCGTTGAGCACTTCGGCCAGCTCGCTCCAGAGCACGGCGATGGTGCCGCCGTTGCGGTAGGCCGGGTCGACGCAGGTGCGGCCCAGTTCGAGGATCGGGCCCTGCAGCTGCAACAGCCCGTGCAGGCTGAATTCTTCTTCGCTGTAGAAGCGGCCCAGGCTGCTGGCGGCCTGGTGGTCGAGCAGGCGGGTGGTGGCGACCAGTTGGCCGGTGGCCAGGTCGCGCACGCCGATGTGGCGGCAGTGGATGTCGTAGTCGTCCATGTCCAGGCCGTGTTCGGCGCCCTTGAGCTTGGCCTTGAATTCGGCGCTGAACACCTTGAAGCGCAGGGCCTGTGCTTCCTGCAGGGCCGCGGCGCCGACCAGGCGTTCGGCTTGCAGACGGCGTTCAGTGCTGTTGTCGCCAGAGCGAGCGATCCGAGTCATTGCGAGTCTCCATAAGCCAGCCAAAGGGTTGCGGCCGGTCGGCTTTGTTGTGCAAAGTCAGCCTAGGTACGCCCGGTGTCACCCCTGTGAATCTTTGGTGATGCTTGCGTGACACCCCTACAAGGAGCTTGCGATGGCCTGGTTGCAACGACTCAACGACCCTTTGCGCCACCCACTGGCGGCGACCTTGGGCGAAACCTATGCGGCGGTGCTTGAACGCCTGGGCGCCGTCGCGCCGTTCGAGCTGGCGGTGCTGGGCGGGCGGGCCATGGCCACGCCGGGCCTGGCCTTCCTGCTCGGTTACCAGGCGGCGCTGCGCGTGCTCTGGCCCAGCGCCCCCGCCAGCCTGGGGGCGTTGTGCGCCACCGAGCGGCGCAGCGTGCGCCCGGCGGACATGCACACCCGCCTCGATGGTTTGCGCCTGACCGGCAGCAAGGACTTCGTCACCGCCGGGCTGGACGCTGAATGGCTGTTGGTGGCGGCGCGCCATGAAGGGCCGGGCGAGGCGCCGCGGTTGCAACTGGCGGTGGTCTATCCGGGGGAGCCGGGTGTCAGCCTCGAGGCCTTGCCGACCCTGCCGTTGATGCCCGAAGTCGGCCATGGCCGGCTGCAGCTCAAGGAGGCCGCGTGCGAGTTGCTTGCCGGCGATGGCTGGGACGCCTACGTCAAACCGTTCCGTTCCCTTGAAGACCTTTATGTGCTCGCCGCGCTGGTGGCCTGGCTGCATGGCGTCGCCCAGGAATGCGCCTGGCCGCAGGACCTGCGGCTGCGGTTGATCGCGCTGCTGGCCGGTTGTGCCGAGGGCAGCCGGCAATGCCCGGACAGCGTGGCCTGCCACTTGCTGCTGGGTGGCCTGTTTGCCCAGTTCCAGGGCTTGCGGAGCGAGATCGACCAGGCGTTGGCCGCAGGGCCCGAGCACTGGGCGCAATTGTGGCTGCGCGACCAGGGCCTGCTGGCGCTGGCTGGCGCGGCCCGTGACAAGCGCCTGGCCAAGGCCTGGAGTGCCGCCGGATTGTCATGAAAGCCTGAGAAATTGGGGGCACCTTTGAACCTGGGCCGCCGTGCGCCCGATCGCGGGACCTGTGGGAGCGGGCTTGCCCCGCGATGGGCGCACAGCAGCCCTCTGCAGGTTGCTCCCCATGAAGGCACTATTGCTTGCCCTGGCCATGACCGCAGGCCCGGCCTTGGCCGAAGACTGGCCCACAGCGCAGTGGCCAGTCGATAACGCTGTCATCGACTGGCAAGCCGTCGACTCCTACGCCTTCGCGCCACGCGCTGCCGAACGCGGCGGCATTCGTACCGACGCACTGTTGATCATTCGCGATGGTCGTATTCTCCACGAGCGCTACGTTGAGCCAACCCGTGCCGACACACCGCACCTGACCTGGTCAGTCAGCAAGAGCGTGCTGGCCACGGTCATGGGCGTGGCCTACGGTGAGGGGCGCTTCAAACTCGACGAACCGGCCGTGCGCTACTACCCGGCCCTGCAGCAGCATCCCGGGCTGCGCCTGGCCGACCTGTTGCACTGGGCCAGTGGCCTGGCCTGGCAAGAGGACTACGAATATGCACCCTTGAAGTCGTCGGTGGTGGCCATGCTCTATACCCGTGGCCGCACCGACATGGCGGCCTACACGGCGGCAATGCCCGCCGCCAGTGCGCCCGGCACGCATTTCGCCTATTCCAGCGGCGACAGCAACCTGCTCGCCGCCAGCCTGCGCGGCATGCTCGACCCCGCGGGCTATGCCGACTACCCCTGGCAGGCCCTGTTCACCCCGCTGGGGATCGACAGCGCGGTCTGGGAGCGGGATGGCGTGGGTACCTATGTCGGTTCTTCCTATCTCTATCTCGATGCCCGCGACCTGGCGCGCATCGGCCTGCTGATGCAGCGCGACGGACGCTGGCGCGAGGGCCAGTTGCTACCAGCTGATTGGGTGGCGTTCAACCGCACCCTGTTCAGCGCCGCCCAGCCGGTGCCGGGCGAAGCCAACCCCGGCGGTCATTGGTGGCTCAACCAGCCGCTGCCCGGGGAGTCGGCGCCGTGGCCGGATGCGCCAGCGGACACCTTCGCCGCGCTCGGCCATTGGGGCCAGGCGCTCTATGTGCTGCCCTCGCGCAAGCTGGTGATCGTGCGCTACGCCGATGACCGCGACGCCAGCTTCAGCCACAACGAACTGCTCAAGCGGGTGCTGGCCGCCGTGGCCGGGGAGGGCGCATGAAGCGGGTCGTGCTCGTGCTGTTGCTGGCCGGGTTGGCCTGGGCCTGGCATGAGCGCCGGGCGCTGGCGGACTTCCCGGGCATTCTCTCGGCCTATTCGGCGAAGGAGTATTGTTCGTGCCGCTTCGTCATGGGCTTCGCTGAAACCTACTGCCGAGGCTATGTACAGCAGTACCTGCCCTTGAGCCTGCTGGAGGAGGACGGCGCCCGGCGCCTGGTCACCGCCGAAGGACTGGGGCGGCGCAACCAGGCCGCCTGGCAGGGCATGCGCGAGGGCTGCCGCTTGCTGCCGTGAGACCGTGCGGGTAAGGTTGACGGCCTTGATTTACAGGATTTCACATGTTCAAGCCGTCCCGCCTGCTGCCCGCCCTCCTGCTCGCCCTGTGCCTGCCCGCTCACGCCAACTGGCACCTGGACGGCGAGTCCTCGCGCCTGTCCTTCGTCACCGGCAAGAACGGCAATATCTCCGAGGTCAACCGATTCCTGGTGCTGCACGGCAAGGTCGACCGCAAGGGCGCGGCCGAAGTGAGCATCGAGATGGACTCGATCAGCAGCGGTATCCCGCTGCGCGACGAGCGCATGCGCGACAACCTGTTCGCCTTCGAGCAGTTCCCCGAGGCCACGGTACAGGCGCAGATCGACCTGCGTCCGATCAACGACCTGGCCAATGGCGCGCAGCTGGAGCTGCGCCTGCCGGTCAGCGTCACCCTGCATGGCCAGACCCGCAGCTACAACACCCTGCTGCTGGCCACGCGCCTGGACGAGCGACGATTCCAGGTGGTGACCCTCGAGCCGCTGATCCTGCGCGCCTCTGACTTCGGCTTGCTGCCGGGTCTGGAAAACCTGCGCAAGCTGGCCGGGCTCAAGTCGATCAATCCCTCGGTGCCGGTGAGCGCGGTGCTGATCTTCACTGCCCGCTGACATGCCGGGGCCGGTCTTCCCCTGGCGGGATGGCAACCAGTTCGAACTGCTGATCGACGGCCCCGAGTTCTTTCCGCGCATGCTGCTGGCGATCGTGCGCGCCGAGTTCCAGGTCGACCTGGAGCTGTACCTGGTCGAGGGCGGCGCCTGCGCCGAGGCGGTGGTCGAGGCCCTGGAGCAGGCGGCGCGCCGCGGCGTACGGGTGCGCTGCCTGTTCGACGACTACGGCTCGCTGGCCTTCCCCACGGCCCTGCGCGAGCGCCTGCTGGCGGCGGGCGTCTACCTGCGCTGGTACAACCGCCTGCGCTGGCGCCGGGGTTTGCGCAACCTCTATCGTGATCATCGCAAGCTGCTGCTGGTGGATGAGCGGCTGGCGGTGGTCGGCGGCACCGGGGTCACCGATGAATTCTGGACGCCGGGCGAGGAGGCCAGCGAATGGCACGAGGTGATGGTGCGCATGCAGGGGCCGATCGTCACTGACTGGCAACTGTTGTTCGATCGCCAGTGGCACGCCAACCAGCGCCGCACCGCCTGGCGTCCGCCCGAGGGCTTCGGCCTGCCGCGCCTGCCCCAGGTCCCGGCTCAGGGCCAGGGCATGGGTCGGGTGGCCTACGCCGACGCCCGCCAGCACAAGGACATCCTGCATGCGCTGGTCCGCGCCCTGAACAGCGGCCAGCGCCGTATCTGGCTGGCCACGCCTTACTTTCTACCGACCTTCAGCGTGCGCCGCTCCCTGCGCCGCGCTGCGCAGAAGGGCCTCGATGTGCGACTGCTGTTGACCGGCCCGCGCACCGATCATCCGGCGGTGCGCTATGCCGGGCACCGCTACTATCCGCGACTGCTGCGCGCCGGGGTGCGGATCTTCGAGTACCAGCCGTGCTTCCTGCACCTGAAGATGGTGCTGGTGGATGACTGGGTCAGCGTGGGGTCGTGCAATTTCGATCACTGGAACCTGCGCTTCAACCTCGAAGCCAACGTCGAGGCCCTCGACCCGCCGCTGACTGCCGCGGTGGCCGCCAGCTTCGAGCGCGACTTCGCCCAGAGCCTGGAAGTCGATCTGGCGCGCTGGCATGCGCGGCCGTTGTGGCGGCGGGTGCAGCAGCGCCTGTGGGGCTGGCTCGACCGGGTGGTGGCCAACCTGTTGGATCGCCGAAACTAGCGTCGTATATCGCCTTCTGGCAAAGCGGACTATCGTGCAGGGACTGTTCCCAGACAACCGAAGGAGTGGATGCGATGACGGCGAAGAAGATTCTCATGCTGGTGGGCGATTACGTCGAGGACTACGAGGTCATGGTGCCATTCCAGGCCCTGGCCATGGTCGGCCATACCGTCCATGCCGTGTGCCCGGAGAAGATTGCCGGGCAGACGGTGCGCACGGCGATCCACGATTTCGAGGGCGAGCAGACCTACAGCGAGAAGCCGGGACACAATTTCGCCCTGAACTACGACTTCGTCCAGGTGCGCGCCGAAAGCTACGACGCGTTGCTGATTCCCGGTGGCCGCGCCCCAGAGTACCTGCGCCTGAACGACAGGGTGCTGGAGCTGGTCAAGGCCTTCGACCAGGCTGGTAAGCCGATCGCGGCGGTGTGCCATGGGGCCCAGTTGCTGGCGGCGGCAGGTGTGCTCGAAGGGCGTGAGTGCAGCGCGTATCCCGCCTGTGCACCCGAGGTACGGCTGGCGGGTGGGCGGTTCATCGATATCGCGGTGGACCAGGCCCACGTGGATGGCAACTTGGTTACCGCGCCGGCCTGGCCTGCGCATCCGGCGTGGCTGGCGGCGTTCTTGAAAGTGCTGGGCACCCGTATCTCCTGACTGACACGCTGAACTGTAGGAGCGGCCTCGTGCCGCGAATGGGCCGC
>NZ_JANCLM010000018.1:0-103183 GCF_024259445.1 Pseudomonas sp. DVZ6 | reverse complement strand
GTGATCGAAGCACCTCCGATACCACCTGAAACATTCAACCTTTTGATTAACAAAAGATTTTTCGTTTCGACTACGTCGGAAGTGGGGCGCATTATAAGGGGATCTGAGAGGGCGTCAACCGTTAATTTCATCAAATTGAAATATCGGGGGAAAAGACCGCGTCAGGGCCTCAAGGTGTTCGCCACGACCCTTGCAGCGCCTGTGAGACCGAGCGCCGCCCGCGCGGCGCATCGCGGCACAAGGCCGCTCCTACATTTGTTGCAACGTGCCGAACCTGTCAGGCCATGGTTGCCAGCCTTGTTGGTCCGGCGCGGTTTCGGCGTGGGCACCACTGCCGCTCCGCACGACTTGAGGCATGCACCAAGGCTGGCGCCGCCTCATTCACAGGAATGATTGGCCCGAAACAGATGTAGGAGCGGCCTTGTGCCGCGATGCGCCGCGCGGGCGGCGCTCGATCTCATAGGCGCCAGAGAATCTTCGGCGGACACCTCTGAAACACAACACAACCCCAAGGCAGGCACCTCCCAGCCCTCACACCACCCACCAACCCTATCCCAACCTTGCCAACCCACCCTCCCGTTGCGCACTATATTGCGCACCCTAGCGCGCACAATAATCGGAAACCCCCATGAACACCCCAAACCGCAGCCTGACCGCCACGCTGTTCCCCATCGGTCTGCTGCTGATCGCCATGGCCTCCATCCAGTCCGGGGCATCACTGGCCAAGAGCATGTTCCCCATCGTCGGCGCCCAGGGCACCACTGCCCTGCGCCTTATCTTCGCCAGCGTCATCATGCTTCTGCTACTACGCCCCTGGCGCGCACGCCTGGACGCCAGCACCCTGCGCAGTGTGATCATCTACGGCATGGCCCTGGGCGGCATGAACTTCCTCTTCTATATGTCTTTGCGCAGTGTGCCACTGGGTATCGCCGTCGCCCTCGAGTTCACTGGCCCACTGGCCGTGGCGCTATGGGCCTCGCGACGGGCGCTGGACTTCCTGTGGATCGCCCTGGCGGTCGCCGGCCTGCTGCTGCTGATTCCTGTCGGCCAGACCGGTGGCGGGCTGGACCCAGTCGGTGCCGCCTATGCCCTGGGGGCAGGCGTGTGCTGGGCGCTGTACATCCTCTATGGACAGAAAGCCGGTGCCGAGAACGGCATCCAGACCGCAGCCCTGGGCGTTGTGATCGCCGCGCTGTTCGTCGCCCCCATCGGTATCGTCCACGCCGGCAGTGCCCTGCTGACACCCGCGCTCCTGCCAGTGGCCCTGGGCGTGGCCATTCTGTCGACAGCCCTCCCCTACAGCCTGGAAATGGTCGCCCTGACCCGCATGCCCGCCCGTACCTTCGGCACGCTGATGAGCATCGAACCGGCCTTTGGCGCGTTGTCCGGCCTACTCTTCCTGGGTGAGAAACTCACCCTTTGGCAATGGCTGGCGATTCTTGCCATCATCACCGCGTCGGTGGGGGCGACACTTTCCATGAAACGGGATACAGCACCGCCCGTTGCCGCCGACTGATTTGAGAAATATTTGCATTTAGCTGACCTGCAACCTTGTACCACCCGGCCTGGCTGATTAAGCTGTCACCCAATCATCATCTTGACGCTATCTACTGGGCGGCACATGGACGCCGGGGATCATCAGGGAAGAGGCAAAGCGCAAACGACAGGTCCGTTAAAGCAGTCGGGCCGATAAGGACAGGAATGAAACGTATTTTGCTCATTCTGGGCATCCTGGCCATCGCGGGATGCGCCGCGACAGCCAACACCGAGGTGAAACGGGGGAAGAAGGGCCTGCACATCAACTGCTCGGGGCTCTCCTCGTCGTGGGACAAGTGTTATAGCAAAGCCGCCAGCGCCTGCAGCAGCAAGGGCTACAAGGTCATCGCCCGCTCCGGCGACACCGACGAAGAGCCTGGCGACTATGTATTCGGTATCAACCCCGCCGGTTACACCAGCCGCAGCATGATCGTGATCTGCAAATAACGAAAAGGGCAGCCAAGGGCTGCCCTTTCGCTTTCAGGCCCGCCTGTTTCAGATCGGCGCAGTACGCTGCTCCAACCATGCCAACGCGTCCCCAGCCAGCAACGGGGCCAGCCGTTCGCGCACCGTCTGGTGATAGCGATTCAACCAGGCAATGTCCTCGCTACCGAGCTTCTCGACGAGCAGGCAGCGCGTATCGATCGGGCACAGGGTCAGCGTTTCGAACTCAAGGAACTCACCGAACTCGCTGCTACCCGCCTGGCGGTTGACCACCAGGTTCTCGATGCGCACGCCCCATTCGCCCGACCGGTAGGTCCCCGGCTCGATCGAACTGATCATGCCTGGCTGCATCGCTGTCTGCGGCGCCGGCGCAGCTTGGTAGGCAATCACTTGCGGGCCTTCGTGCACATTCATGAAGTAGCCGACACCATGACCGGTGCCATGACCGTAATCGACCTGATCCGCCCAGATCGGCGCTCGCGCGATGGCATCCAGCAACGGCGAAAGAATGCCTCGCGGGAATCGCGCGCGCGACAACGCGATCATGCCCTTGAGCACCCGCGAGCAGTCGGCCTTCTGTGCCTGGCTAGGCTCACCGATCGGCACCATACGGGTAATGTCCGTAGTGCCCCCCAGGTACTGTCCCCCGGAGTCGATCAACAATAGGCCATTACCCTCGATCACGGCATGGGACTCGTCCGTAGCTCGGTAATGTGGCATCGCGCCATTAGCGTTGTACGCGGCAATGGTCGAAAAGCTCAACGACACATAACCAGGACGACGGGCCCGGGCCGCGCTCAGTTGCTCGTCGATGGTCAGCTCGGTGATCCGCTCCTGCCCCTGGTTCGCCTCGAACCAGGCGAAGAACTCGCACAGCGCCGCGCCATCCTGCTCCATGGCCTGGCGAATATGGACGAGGTCCCCCTCCCCCTTGCGCGACTTGCTCAGGGTAGTCGGGTTGATGCTCTCGACCAGCCGCACCTGCTCGTGCAGGTTGTCCAGCAGGCCACGGGTGACCCGCGCCGGATCTACCAGCAGACTCGCCGCAGCCGGAATCGCGGCCAGCGCGTCATTGACCCCAACGTAGTCGCGAACCTCGATACCATCGGCCGCCAGTACCTGGCGCAGGTGGCTATCGACCTTGTCACGCCCGACAAACAGGAACGCCTTGTCCTGGCTGACCAGGGCGAAGGAAACGAACACGGGGTTGTAGGAGACATCGCTACCCCGCAGGTTGAACAGCCAGGCGATGTCGTCGAGGGTGGCGATGAAATGCCAGTCGGCGCCCTTCTCCCGCAGTGTGCTGCGCAACTCGGCGAGCTTTTGCGCACGGTTGACCGTGGCATGGGGTGGCAGGTGCTGGTACACCGGATTGCCCGGCAGCGAGGGGCGCCCCCCCCACACCTGGTCCAGCAAATCGAGATCCGTGCGCAATGTCGCGCCACGCGCCTGCAGACGCTCGCCCAGTTGCCGCGCCGAGGCCAGGGCCATGACCGCGCCGTCCACCGCGACGGTGCCGGACACTTGCGCACCCAGCCACTCCAGCGCCCCGGGCTCCCCGGGGCGCAGTTTCATCAACTCGATGCCGCTGCCGGCCAGTTCCTTGTCCGCCTGTTCCCAGTAACGACTGTCAGCCCACAGCCCGGCAAAGTCCGCCGTCACCACCAGCGTCCCCACCGAACCAAGGAACCCGGACAGCCACTGCCGACCTTGCCAATAGCCCGGCAGGTACTCGGACAGGTGCGGGTCGGCCGAAGGCACCAGCAGGGCATCCACGCCCTCCCGGGTCATGACCTCGCGCACGCGGGCAAGACGCGCCGGGACGGATTCGTGAAGGGGGGACTGACTGTTCATGCGCACTCCTGCGGATAGGTGTCGACGGGTCCAGGGCGTTGATAATGGAACAGCCGGCTGGCGCCCGCAATCTCCACGACCGTAACAAGGCATGCATTGCCCCAACTGCCCTGACGACCGTCGATCCATCCTCCTGAACTAAACCGGCTGCGGGCCTTCACAACCCTTACATACCGTGCGTACGCGAGGCCGAGCATGCCCCACTCACGCGAACCGAAAAGCGCCGTCGTGCTGCTCGACACCCGCGAGCACACACCCGAGCATGAACGCGCAGTCCACCTGAAGATCGCCGATCACCTGGCGCGTCTGCTGGATGTCGAGCGGGTCGAGCCTTCGCCCACGCAATCCGATGCGACCGGCTACTACTATGTACCGACCCAGACCCTGGTCGATCAGGAGCGTCACGCAGCGCTGGGCATTCACGACGAACAGGATCTGTTCGGTGGCATGGTCAGCCATCCGCACATGGCCACCAAAGCCATCTCCCACCCGCTGCCGGCCGACGCCAGCTTTCCGCCCGGCTGGACCGATGCCTTTGCCCAGCATGCCAGCGACGCCCTGCTGCGCGGCTATACCGTGTTCTCCAGGGCCGACGCCCGCCGCGCCGCCGAACTGCTGCTGCGCGATGGGCCGGTAAGGATCAAGCCGGTACTGGCCTGCGCCGGCCGGGGCCAGGAGGTGATCATCGACAGGCTGGCCCTGGAGCCGCTGCTGGAGGCGATGGATGAACAACAACTGAGCTTGTGGGGATTGGTACTGGAAGAAGACCTCGACGAGGTCGAGACCTTCAGCGTAGGGCAGGTACGCGTGGCCGGGCTAACCTTGAGCTATCACGGCACCCAGCACCTCACCCGCGATCATGCGGGCACCGAGGTGTATGGTGGCTCCGACCTGGTGATCGTGCGCGGCGACTACCAGCAACTGCTGCAACTGCCGCTCGAGGACCACCTGCGCCTGGCCATCAACCAGGCCATGACCTACGAAGAGGCCGCCGAACGCTACTTCCCGGGCTTCATCGCCTCACGTCGCAACTACGACATCGCCCGCGGCCAGGACCATCACGGCCATCTGCGCAGCGGCGTGCTTGAACAGTCCTGGCGCCTGGGCGGTGCCAGCCCCGCCGAGGTCCTTGCGCTGCAGGCCTTCGCCGCCGATCCGGCGCTGCAACGGCTACGCGCCTCGACTCACGAGGTATTCGGCGACACGCAACTGCCCGCCGACGCCACCCTGTTCTATCAGGGCCATGACAGTGAACTTGGACAACTCAGCAAATATGCACGGATACGCGACCATGACCATCGAGAGTGAAACCGTGGAACTGCACGTCGAGGGTGACAGCATCGTCGGCACCCTGGTCAGCCCGGGCAGCCGCATGCCGGGGATCCTCTTCGTCCATGGCTGGGGCGGCAGCCAGCAACGCGACCTGGCCCGTGCCCGGCAGATCACCGGGCTCGGCTGCGTGTGCATGACCTTCGACCTGCGCGGACATGAAAAGACCGAGAGCCAGCGCCTGACCGTCACCCGCGAGCAGAACCTGGCCGACCTGCTGGCCGCCTACGACCGGTTGGCTAGCCACCCGTCGGTCGATCCCGGCGCCATCGCCGTGATCGGCAGCAGCTATGGCGGCTACCTGGCGACCCTGCTCACCCGTCACCGGCCAGTCAAATGGCTGGCGTTGAGGGTACCGGCCCTCTATTGGGACGATGAATGGGAGGCGCCCAAGCAGGCCCTCGACCGCCAGCGGCTCAACGCCTACCGCCTGCGTGACCTCGGGCCGGCCGACAACCGCGCCTTGGCCGCCTGCGCCGAATTCGCCGGCGACGTGCTGCTGGTGGAATCCGAACAGGACGACTATGTGCCGCACAGCACGCTGATGAGCTACCGCTCGGCCTTCGTCGGCGCCCACTCGATGACCCACCGCCTGGTCGACGGCGCCGACCACGCGCTGTCCAGCGAGGAAAGCCAGAAAGCCTACAGCGCCATACTCACGGCGTGGATCAGCGAGATGGTCATCGGCGCGCGCCTGGACCGCTACCCGCACTACGCGCCCTGGTATGCCTGAGTGCTACCCAGCTGACAATGCAGGCCGCCATCGGCGCCACGCACCAGGCTGCGCAGCGTCTGGTACGCGGCGAAGTTCACCCCGCGGGCCTGGTGCTCGCCCAGCAGGTCGAGGAACGGCTCCTCGATGAAGCAGCCGGCGGCGGCGACCCAGGCCTGGCGCGATTGCCAGCGCAGGTGCTGGAGCACTCGACGACCGTCGTCGCTGACCTGGATGCTGACGCTCAGCAGACCATCGCAGCGTTGCGCGAGGTGCTCGCTGCGCACCACCAGGGCCTCGGCCAGGGCGTCCTGGCGCAACGGTGGCACGTCGTACTCGATCATCTGGGTGAACCACAGGGAATGGGTGTTGGCCGCCATGACGCATCTCCTCGTTTCGGGCTCTTGCAGCAGATGGTCGTGGAGGGTAAAACCTCCAGCTAACTCAAGGTCAAGGATTTTATTGCCGATGAAGCCCCCTTCCGCCCAGGAGCGCTTGCTCAGCGTCGGCCAGCTGGCCGCGCGCAGCGGCGTGGCCGTGACCGCCCTGCACTTCTACGAGACCAAGGGACTGATCCACAGCACTCGCAACGCCGGCAACCAGCGCCGCTATCCACGGGCCATGCTGCGCCGGGTGGCGGTGATCAAGATGGCCCAGCGCCTGGGCATCGCCCTGGCCGACATCGCCAGCGCCCTGGAGGCCCTGCCCTGCGATCACACCCCCACTGCCGACGACTGGCAGCGCCTGTCGGCGCGCTGGCGCGACGACCTGAGCCGGCGCATCGACGAGCTGGTGATGCTGCGCGATCAGCTCGACGGCTGCATCGGCTGTGGCTGCATGTCGTTGAAGGAATGCCCGCTGCGCAACCATCACGACCGCCTCGCCGATGAAGGCCCGGGGCCGCACCCAACCACCAGCGAAGCTCAGCCGCTGATGACCGCGAAACGCCGACGGTAATCGCTGGGGGTCATCCCGGTCAGGCGCTGGAACACCTTGCGAAAGGCGCTGGGGTCCTGATAGCCGACGCCCCAGGCGATCTGGTCGACGCTGCGCCGGGTGAACTCCAGCAAGCGGCAGGCCCGGCCGACCCGCACCTGCTGCGCGTATTCGGTGGGACGCAGGCCGGTGGCGGCGCGAAAGCGACGCAGGAAGGTTCGCGGCTCGAGGCCCGCGCAACCGGCCATGTCGGCCAGGCTGGCATCCCGGGCCTCCTCTGCCTGCAACCAGTGCTGCACCTTCAGAACAGCCTCGTCACCATGGTCCAGGCGCGGCTGGAACAGGGCGCCGGGCAACGGCGCCGGCGAGGGCTCGACCGCAAGATAGCGGGCCGTCTCGCGGGCCAGGGTGTGGCCGAGGAAGCGCTCGATCAGGTGCAGGCCGAGGTCGGTCCAGGCCATCAGCCCGGCGGAGGTGACGATGTCGCCGTCGTCGAGCAGCGGCTGGCTGCCCTGTACCCGCACCCTGGGAAAGCGTTCGGTAAGGGCCTGGGCATAGTTCCAGTGGGTGCAGACCGCCCGACCATCCAGCAGGCCGCTGCCGGCCACCAGGAACACACCGATGCACACCGAGGCCAGCACGGTGCCCTGGCTGTGCACCTGGCAGAGCGCGGCGCGATGGGCCTGCAACACCTCGGCCGAAGGGGTCGCCGCCAGGCTCGGCGGAATCATCAGCGCCCGCAGCGCATGGCCGTTCGCCGGCAGGCTGTCATGCACCACCTGCAACTGACCCGCTCCATCGAGCTGCCAATGGGTCACTCGCAGTACTGGCAGATCATGGGCGCCCAGCTGCGCGGCGACCCGGTTGGCCACCGCGAACAGGTCGGTCAGGCCGTGCACCGCCGCGCTCTGCGCGCCGGGATAGATCAGCACGCCGATTTCCAGGCTGTCAGTTTTTGCCGTCATTGTGTCGCTCGCGCCTATCCTCGATCGGGTCGCCCAAGCCTATAACTATCGGCAGTTCATCACTACTGCCGCAGGAGGCACCATGAGCAAGCGCGCCCTGATCATCATCGATATCCAGAACGACTACTTCCCCGGTGGCAAATGGACCCTGGACGGCGCCGAGGCGGCCGCCGACAACGCCGCCCGGTTGCTGGCCGCAGCCCGCGAGCGGAGCGACCTGGTGGTGCATGTGCGCCATGAGTTCGAGAGCGCCGACGCGCCCTTCTTCGTGCCGGGCTCGGTCGGCGCACAGATCCACCCCAAGGTCGCGCCGGCAGCCAGCGAGACGGTAGTGCTCAAGCACAAGGTCAACAGCTTCCGCGACACCCAGCTGAAGGCGCTGCTCGACCAGCACGACATCAAGGCACTGACCATCGCCGGCAGCATGAGCCACATGTGCATCGATGCCGCGACCCGCGCCGCCGCCGACTTCGGCTATGAAGTCAGCGTCGCCCACGATGCCTGCGCAACATTGGCGTTGGAGTTCGACGGCAAGCGGGTGGCGGCGGCCGATGTGCACGCCTCGGCAATGGCCGCGCTGGCGTTCGCCTATGCCAGGGTCGCCAGTACCGACGAGCTGCTGGCCGTTTGAGGGCTCAGATCACCACGTTACGCACGAAACGCACCGGCTCCTGGCCATCGTTGCGGTAGGCGTAGCGGCAGTCGCTGGGGAAGACGAAGAACTCGCCCTTGCCCAGTTGCCGCTCTCCTTCTTCTATGATCAGGGTCAAGCGGCCTTCGCTCACATAGATCTGCTCGCTCCAGCCGGCGGCGTCGGCTTCACTGGCGTAGCACTCGCCCGGGGCCAGGGTCCACTCCCACAACTCGACCTCGCGGCGCGCCGGGCTGCTGCCGAGCAGCACGGCGCGGCTGGCAGGGTGCACACCTGCCCAGGCCAGCTCTTCGATGCGACTGGGGTCGCGCCGGTCCGGCGCCTGGATCAGGGTGCTGAACGCCACCCCCAGCGCTTCGGCGATCAGGTCCAGGGTGGTGAGGCTGACATTCTTCTCGCCGGCCTCGATGGCCACCAGCATCCGCCGGCTGACCCCGGAACGCTCGGCCAGGACGGCCTGGCTCAGGCCGGCGTCGCCACGCAGGCGACGAACGTTCTGGCTGACATGCTGCAGCACCGATGCCCGGTGCTCGGAATCTTTGTGCACTATATTGCTCACTGGTAGGGGATGCGCAGTATACTGCCCACTTTGCGGCGAATTGTGCGCCGCCCCTTCCGAGTGCGCAAGACCATGAGCCAGGCCCCCACCCGCAAACCCACCGTCAGCTTGCGCCTGAGCAAGGCCGAACTGGTGCTGGTGTTCATCACCATGCTCTGGGGTGGCACCTTCCTGATCGTACACAACGTCATGACCGTCAGCGGGCCGATGTTCTTCGTCGGACTGCGCTTTGCCGCCGCCGCGCTGTTCGTCGGCCTGGTGTCGGCCCGTTCGCTGTCGGGGCTGACCTTCATCGAGCTCAAGGCCGGCGTGCTCATCGGCGTGTCGATCATGCTTGGCTACGGCTTGCAGACCATGGGCCTGCAGACCATCAGCAGCAGCCAGTCGGCATTCATCACCGCGCTCTACGTGCCCTTCGTGCCGCTGCTGCAATGGCTGGTGCTGGGCCGGCGCCCGGGCCTGATGCCGAGCCTGGGCATCGGCCTGGCCTTCGTCGGCCTGATGCTGCTGGCCGGCCCCGAGGGCGGCGCGCTGCACTTCAGCGAAGGCGAACTGGTGACCCTGGTCAGCGCCGTGGCGATTGCCGGCGAAATCATCCTGATCAGCCGCTACGCCGGCAAGGTCGATGTGCGCCGGGTCACCGTGGTGCAACTGGCCACCGCCTCGGCGCTGTCGTTCCTGATGATCGTGCCGACCCAGGAGCAACTGCCCGGTTTTTCCTGGCTGCTGCTGGCAAGCGCGGTGGGCCTGGGGGCCATGAGCGCGGTGATCCAGGTGGCGATGAACTGGGCGCAGCAGTCGGTTTCGCCGACCCGCGCTACCCTGATCTACGCTGGCGAGCCGGTGTGGGCCGGTATCGTCGGGCGTATCGCCGGCGAGCGCCTGCCGGGCGTGGCGCTGATCGGCGGGCTGCTGATCGTGCTGGCAGTGGTGGTGAGCGAGCTGAAGATCCGACGCCAGGATGAGGCCAGCGCCTTGCAGGATGATGAGGCGCGCGAGCGCGAGGCGGGATTGTAGGCAAGGCAACCACCCTGTGTAGGAGCGGCCTTGCGCCGCGAAAAGGGCTGCAAAGCAGCCCCGGCGATTGAACACTGAATCCCCGGGGCCGCCATGCGGCCCTTTCGCGGCACAAGGCCGCTCCTACACAGGGAACGCACAACCCCACGGGCACACGATCAGCCGCTATGCTCTGAAAGAAACTGTTATAAAAAAACAGCTTGTCACAGCACATTTGTAGGATCCTGCAAACCCTTGCGTGTTGGTGATCAACCGTCCGGCACGTATGATCCTTGGCAAACTTCTCAGAACAGAACGCTATGTCATTGATTGTGCTATTGCTTCTGCCCTTCCTGGGCAGTTGCCTGGCGGCTGTACTGCCGCACAACGCACGCAACGCCGAGTCCATTCTTGCCGGGCTCGTGGCCCTGGTCGGCACCGTCCAGGTGGCGTTGCTGTACCCCCAGATTGCCGATGGCGGGGTGATCCGCGAAGAGTTCCTCTGGTTACCGAGCCTGGGCCTGAACCTGGTTCTGCGCATGGACGGCTTCGCCTGGCTGTTCAGCCTGCTGGTGCTGGGCATCGGTACCCTGGTGTCGCTGTACGCCCGCTACTACATGTCGCCCCAGGACCCGGTGCCGCGCTTCTTCGCCTTCTTCCTGGCGTTCATGGGTGCCATGCTCGGCCTGGTGATCTCCGGCAACCTGATCCAGCTGGTGTTCTTCTGGGAGCTGACCAGCCTGTTCTCCTTCCTGCTGATCGGCTACTGGCACCACCGCGCCGACGCCCGCCGCGGCGCCTACATGGCGTTGATGGTCACGGGGGCCGGCGGCTTGTGCCTGCTGGTCGGGGCCCTGCTGCTCGGCCATGTGGTCGGCAGCTATGACCTGGACAAGGTCCTGGCTGCCGGCGACACCATCCGCCAGCATGCGCTGTACCCGGTGCTGCTGCCCCTTATCCTGATCGGCGCCCTGAGCAAGAGCGCGCAATTCCCCTTCCAGTTCTGGCTGCCCCATGCCATGGCGGCCCCAACCCCCGTCTCGGCTTACCTGCACTCGGCGACCATGGTCAAGGCCGGGGTGTTCCTGCTGGCCCGCCTGTGGCCGGCGCTGTCGGGCAGCGAGGAATGGTTCTGGATCGTCGGCGGCGCCGGCGCCGCCACCCTGCTGCTCGGCGCCTTCGCCGCGATGTTCCAGAACGACCTCAAGGGCCTGCTGGCCTATTCGACCATCAGCCACCTGGGCCTGATCACCCTGCTGCTGGGCCTGAACAGCCCGCTGGCGGCGGTCGCTGCGGTGTTCCACATCCTCAACCACGCCACCTTCAAGGCCTCGCTGTTCATGGCGGCGGGGATCATCGACCACGAGAGCGGCACCCGTGACATCCGCCGCCTGAGCGGCCTGTTCCGCCTGGTGCCGTTCACCGCGACCCTGGCGATGGTCGCCAGCGCCTCGATGGCCGGCGTGCCGTTGATGAACGGTTTCCTGTCCAAGGAGATGTTCTTCGCCGAGACCGTATTCATCACCTCCACGGCCTGGGTCGAAGCGGCCCTGCCGGTGATCGCCACCCTCGCCGGGACCTTCAGCGTGGCCTACGCGCTGCGCTTCACCGTCGACGTGTTCTTCGGCCCACCGGCCCAGGACCTGCCGCACACGCCCCACGAGCCGCCGCGCTGGATGCGCGCGCCGGTCGAGCTGCTGGTGCTCACCTGCCTGGTGGTGGGCATCTTCCCGGCGCAATCGGTCGGTCCATTGCTGGCAGCAGCCGCGACGCCCGTGGTGGGCGGCGTGCTGCCGGAATACAGCCTGGCCATCTGGCACGGCTGGAACGCGCCGCTGATGATGAGCCTGATCGCCATGACCGGCGGCATCGTGCTCTATCTGCTGTTGCGCAAGCAGCTGCAGCGCGGCCGCTTCCCCCACCCGCCGCTAATCGAGCGCTTCAACGGCAAGCGCCTGTTCGAGCACGGCCTGGTGCGCCTGATGCTGCTGGCCCGCCGCGTCGAGCGCCTGCTGACCACCCGGCGCCTGCAGACCCAGCTGTTCATGCTGGTACTGGCAGCCTTCGTCGCCGGCCTGGTGCCGCTGCTGTACAGCGGCCTGAGCTGGGGCGACCGGCCGAAGATCCCGGGCTCCGGGGTGTTCGTCGCCCTCTGGCTGATCGCCATCGCCTGCGCCATCGGCGCCGCCTACCAGGCCAAGTACCATCGACTGGCGGCCTTGATCATGGTCGGTGTCTGCGGCCTTATGACCTGCATCACCTTCGTCTGGTTCTCCGCGCCGGACCTGGCGCTGACCCAGCTGGCGGTCGAGGTGGTCACCACCGTGCTGATCCTGCTCGGCCTGCGCTGGCTGCCACGGCGTATCGAAGGCGTGTCGCCGCTGCCCGGCAGCCAGGACCGCGCACGCCTGCGACGCCTGCGCGACCTGGTGCTGGCGGTGCTGGTCGGCGGCGGCATGGCGCTGCTGTCCTACGCCATGCTGACCCGCCCGACACCCAACGACATCTCGTCGTTCTACCTCAGCCGCGCCCTGCCCCAGGGCGGCGGCAGCAATGTGGTCAACGTGATGCTGGTGGACTTCCGCGGCTTCGACACCCTCGGCGAGGTCACCGTGCTGGTGGCCGTGGCGCTGACCGTGTTCGCCCTGCTGCGCCGCTTCCGCCCGCCGAAGGAGAGCATGCAGTTGCCGGCCCAGCAGCGTCAGCTGGCGCCGGACGTGGTCACCGACCTGGTCAACCCGCGCCAGGCCACCGACACCGCGCTCGGCTTCATGATGGTGCCGGCCGCCCTGGTGCGCCTGCTGCTGCCAATCGCCCTGCTGGTGTCGATGTACCTGTTCATGCGCGGCCACAACCAGCCGGGCGGCGGTTTCGTCGCCGGCCTGGTGATGTCGGTGGCGTTCATCCTGCAGTACATGGTCGCCGGCACCCAGTGGGTCGAGGCGCAGATGAGCCTGCGTCCGCTGCGCTGGATGGGCACCGGCCTGCTCTGCGCCACCCTCACCGGCGCCGGGGCGATGCTGCTGGGCTATCCGTTCCTGACCACTCACACCGCCCACCTGCACCTGCCACTGCTGGGTGACGTGCACGTGGCCAGCGCGCTGTTCTTCGACATCGGCGTGTACACCGTGGTGGTCGGCTCGACCCTGCTGATCCTCACCGCCCTGGCCCACCAGTCGGTGCGTGCCTACCGCCCCGCCAAGTCCAGCCAAGCAGGAGCCGCCTGATGGAAGAAGTCATTGCAGTCGCCATCGGTGTCCTGGCCGCCTCCGGGGTCTGGCTGGTCCTGCGCCCGCGGACCTACCAGGTGATCATGGGCCTGTGCCTGCTGTCCTACGGGGTCAACCTGTTCATCTTCAGCATGGGCAGCCTGTTCATCGGCAAGGAGCCGATCATCAAGGACGGCGTGCCCCACGACCTGCTGCACTACACCGACCCGCTGCCCCAGGCGCTGGTGCTCACCGCGATCGTCATCAGCTTCGCCATGACCGCGCTGTTCCTGGTGGTGCTGCTGGCCTCCCGCGGCCTGACCGGGACCGACCACGTCGATGGCCGGGAGCGTGAGGAATGAGCGGGATGAACCAACTGATCATCGCGCCGATCCTGCTGCCGTTGATTACCGCATCGTTGATGCTGTTGATCGGCGAGAAGCACCGCTGGCTGAAGGCGCGCCTGAACCTGCTGTCCACCGCCCTCGGCCTGGGCATCGCCGTCACCTTGCTGATGTGGGTGCGCACCCAGGGCCAGGCCGAGTCCATCGGCGTCTACCTGCCGGGCAACTGGCCGGCGCCGTTTGGTATCGCTCTGGTGGTCGATCACCTGTCGGCGCTGCTGCTCACCCTGACCGGCATCGTCGGCCTGAGCGCCCTGCTGTTCGCCCGGGCACGCTGGGACGGCGCCGGGGCCAGCTTCCACGCACTGTTCCAGATCCAGCTGATGGGCTTGTACGGCGCCTTCCTCACCGCCGACCTGTTCAACCTGTTCGTGTTCTTCGAGGTGCTGCTGGCGGCCTCCTACGGCCTGCTGCTGCATGGCTCGGGGCGGGCGCGGGTCAAGGCCGGGCTGCACTACATCGCCATCAACCTGTTCGCTTCCTCGCTGTTCCTGGTTGGTGCGGCCATGCTCTATGGCGTGACCGGCACCCTGAACATGGCCGACCTGGCGCTGAAGGTGCCGCTGGTGCCGGAAGCCGACCGCGGCCTGCTGCATGCCGGCGCGGCGATCCTGGCCATCGCCTTCCTGGCCAAGGCCGGGATGTGGCCGTTGAACTTCTGGCTGGTGCCGGCCTATTCATCGGCCAGCGCGCCGGTGGCCGCGCTGTTCGCAATCATGACCAAGGTCGGGCTGTACGCCATCCTGCGCATGTGGACGCTGCTGTTCTCCGGCCAGGCCGGCGCCTCGGCGTTCTTCGGCGGCGACTGGCTGGTGTACGGCGGCCTGGCGACCCTGGCCGTGGCGGCCATGTCGATCCTCGCCGCCCAGCGCCTGGAGCGCCTGGCGGCCCTGAGCATCCTGATGTCCGCCGGTACACTGCTGGCCGCCGTCGGCTTCGGCCAGTCGATCCTGACCGGCGCCGCGCTGTTCTACCTGGCAAGCTCCACGCTGGCCCTGTGCGCGCTGTTCCTGCTGGCCGAGCTGGTGGAGCGTTCGCGCTCGGCCAACGAGGCGCCACTGGACGAGGAAGAGGATGCGATGCCTTCGCCGCTGGAGTCGCTGCATCCGCCCAAGGGCATCAACCTGGACGACGAGCAGCAGGTGGTGATCGGCCAGATCATTCCCTGGACCATGGCCTTCCTGGGCCTGAGCTTCATCGCCTGCGCCCTGCTGATCATCGGCATGCCGCCGCTGTCGGGCTTTATCGGCAAGCTCAACCTGATCAGTGCGCTGTTCAACCCGCAGGGGCTGGGGGTTGCCCCGGAGCAACCGCTGGGCGCCGCGGGCTGGACCTTGGTCACCCTGCTGGTGCTGTCCGGCATGGCCTCGCTGATCGCCTTCGGCCGTGTCGGCATCCAGCGCTTCTGGAAGCCCGAGGAGCGCCCCTCCCCGGTGTTGCGTCGCTATGAATGCGTGCCCATCGTCATCCTCCTGGGCCTGTGCATCTTCCTCAGCCTCAAGGCCGAGCCGCTGCTGCGCTACACCCAGGACACCGCCGCCAGCCTGCGCACGCCGGAAGCCTACATCAATGCCGTGATGTCGACGCGGCCAGTACCTGGCCCGACCACCGCCGGCCTGGAGGTGCAGCCATGAACCGACTGTTCCCCGCGCCATTGCTGTCCGTTGCGCTGTTCGTGCTGTGGCTGCTGCTCAATCTGTCGGTCAGCCCCGGCAACCTGCTGCTGGGCGCCCTGCTGGGTATCCTCGCGCCGATCCTGATGGCGCCGCTGCGCCCGCAGCATGCCCACGTGCGCCGGCCCTGGGTGATCGCCAAGCTGATTGGCCGGGTCGGCCTCGACGTGATCCATTCCAACCTGCAGGTCGCCCGTGGTGTCCTGCGCGCCGGCAGCACGCCACCGCGCTCGGCGTTCGTGCATATCCCGCTGGACCTGCGCGACGCCCACGGCCTGGCGGCCCTGTCGATGATCACCACCGTGGTGCCGGGCACCATCTGGTCGGAGCTGGCCCTGGACCGCAGCGTACTGCTGCTGCACGTGTTCGACCTGGACGACGAACCAGCATTCATCGAGCACTTCAAACACACCTATGAACGCCCGCTGATGGAGATCTTCGAATGAGCGGCCTGCTTGCCAATGCCGTCCTCGCCAGCCTGTTCATCTTCGCCCTGGCCATGGGCCTGACGCTGATCCGCCTGTTCCGCGGCCCGTCCGCCCAGGACCGGGTACTGGCCCTGGACTACCTGTACATCCTGGGCATGCTGATGATGCTGGTGCTGGGCATCCGCTACGCCAGCGACACCTACTTCGAAGGCGCCCTGCTGATCGCCCTGTTCGGCTTCGTCGGCTCGTTCGCCCTGGCCAAGTTCCTCCTGCGTGGCGAGGTGATCGAATGAACGAATCCGTGGTATTGCCGTTCTGGCTTGAGCTGATCACGGCAGCCCTGCTGCTCATCGGCAGCCTGTTCGCGCTGATCGGCGCCATCGGCCTGGTGCGCCTGAAGGAGTACTTCCAGCGCATGCACCCGCCCGCGCTGGCATCGACCATCGGCGCCTGGTGCGTGGCGCTGGCCTCAATCCTGTACTTCTCGGTGCTCAAGCAGAGCCCGGTGCTGCATGCCTGGCTGATTCCGATCCTGCTGTCGATCACCGTGCCGGTGACCACCCTGCTGCTGGCCAGGGCCGCGCTGTTTCGCAAGCGCACCTCGGGCGAGGACGTACCGGAGGAAGTCAGCAGCGGGCGTGATCGCGGGAACTGAAGTGGCCTCAAGCCACGCACGCCCGTTGTAGGAGCGGCCTTGCGCCGCGAATGGGCCGGAAAGCGGCCCCAGGGTTTCAGCGTTGACGCATAAATTGCCGGGGCTGCTTTGCAGCCCTTTCGCGGCGCAAGGCCGCTCCTACAGGGGAATGCGCAACCCCAACCGTCAGGCCTGGCTCAAGCGCTGCAGCTCGCGTCGCACCATGGCGACGAAGGGCGGTGGGCTCATCTGGTAGAGCTCGCCGGCCACCCAGCCCAGCCACGCCCCCTGCAGTTCATCCCGGCGCGCCAGCAGGCGCTCGGCCTGCTCGAGGGCCCGGGCCTGATGCTCACGGTGGAAGTCGGCCCGCGAGGCGGGCGTGTCCTCGTCGCTCACTCGCTGGCCTTGAAGGTGGTCAGCTCGCCCTTGCGCCACTTGGCGACCTTGCCGGTCACCGCCTTGAGCAGCTTGCCCAGGCCTTCCTGGACCTGCTGCTGGGCCGCGAACACCAGCATCACGCCCTGCCCTTCACGGAACACGATGGCCTCGCCTTCCGGCACCGAAACGAAGGCGTAGTCGCCCTGCCCGTACACATTGAACTTGATCTCGCGAAAACGCAGTTCGAGCTTGCCGCCTTCGCGGCTGGGCAGCACCGCGGCGCGGAAGTGGTCACCCACTTTCAGCTCAAGGCGCTGTTTGTCATCGACCACCATGGCGTCATCGGTATCGATCTCGGCCATGTACAGGCCGTCGGGGTTCTGCTCGGTGACATACACGAAGCGCCCCTGGAACAACTTGACCAGCTTGGCGCGCAAATCGCCCAGGGCAAACAACGCATGGGTATCCAGAGTACTGACTGCCAATGAAAAGCTCCTCACATCAATTACAGCAAGCCGCACCGCACACGCCGCTGGGCGTTGGGGTGGCAGCCACACAAAGTCGAAGTCCAAAGGACCATGGATTCAATAAGCGAAGATCCACGCACACGAACGATACGCCAAGCAGGGAACACTTCCCCGCTGGAACATCCGGCGTGCTTCGGCAAACTATCCGCAAATAGGAAACGTATAACCTGACGGCAAAGGGGTCAGGAAGATGCGACTACTGAGGGCGACACTTCAGCATGAGTGTGCCCCAACCCTTCGTCGCGCATTACAGGTACAGGAATATGCACGAAAACACCGAATTCCGTCGAGAGGCAAGTAACATTTCTTGGCGTACGGCTATGCCAGGCACATCCCGATACAGCGTTGTGGCCGCCGGTATCGGCTTCTTTCACATCACTGAAATCACCTCTGGCAAGGTCCGCGGATTCCGCCAGCGCTACCAGGACGCCTGGGAGCTTGCACGCCACCTGGAGCGCTGAAGCTTCACGCCGCCTGGCTCCTGCCCAGTTGCTGTTGCCATGCAGCCTGGCACTCCAGGGCCTCGTCACGGCTGGCGAAGGCCGTGCCACGACGTTCGCCGTCAACCAGTACCACCCAGCACGCCCTTTTGCCCAGGGCCTGCAAGGACCGTGGCACACCACTGCCGATCATCACGGCCACATCGACTCGGCTAGTCATCATCCCCTCCGGAATTTAATTAGCAACCTAACGATGTGCGCATGATACGACCTGGGTACCCCACGAATAAAGCGCAAGGCGGTACAGCAGTGTTGCACTCCAGGCAACAAATCGCCTCAATCGAGCCCGGGTTCAGGCCGGTACCCCAGGCGCAGGCCACCCCAGTGTCGTCCCGCGACGAAGATCGGCACCGACAGGTCGTGCATCAGCTCACCAGTGTCTCGCGTGTAGGTTTGCAGCAGCACCCGCTGCTGGTGACTGCCGCAGCGAGCGCCGGTACGATCATCGAACATGCGCTTGCTGCGGTTGTGCGCCGTGTCATGGGCGGCATCGCCGGTCAGCGGCTGGTTGAACGCATTGTTGTGGGTCGGCACGTAGCCCTGCTGGGTACAGGCAATGGCGTAGACCATACCGTCGTGCTGCAGCAACGGCTCCTGGAGCTGCGGCAACACCGTGTCGGTATAGTGGTCGAAGCGCGTACTGAAACGTGGTGGCTGCATGCCGGCAATCGGCCGGTACTGGCGATCGAACAGATCGTCCAGGCCGATGCGCCCCTGTTCGATATCCGTCTCGAAACATTCGCCGATCTGCCGCGCGCCCGCCTGCGCCAGTTCGAATACCCGCTGGTGGTAGGCGTCCAGGCCGACCTCGGCCAGCCGTTCGCTCAGGCTTTCCACCTGGCCCTCCATCTGCACCGCTGCCTTGGCCAGGCGCCGGGTCTGCTGGTCGCTGACCTCCAGGTCGCCGCGCACCTGGGCCACGGCCTGGAACAGGGTGTCGAGCTGAGCCTGGTTGACCTGCGTGCCCCCGGCGATCTCGCTCACCTGCCCCTCGACACTGGCCGCCAGGCTGGCAATCTGCGCCAGTTGCCCGCCAGCCTGCTCGACCTGGCCGACCCCCTTGCCCAGGTCCTCGGCCAGCGTGCGGATCTGCGCCACCACCTGGGCGGTGCGCGCCTGGATGTCCGCAACCATCTGGCCGACCTCCTCGGTGGCACTGGCGGTACGCCCGGCAAGGCCGCGCACCTCGTCGGCCACCACCGCGAAGCCACGGCCATGCTCGCCGGCCCGCGCCGCCTCGATGGCGGCGTTGAGCGCCAGCAGGTTGGTCTGGCTGGCAATGCCCTGGATCACCAGGGTGACCCGGGCGATATCCTCGCTGCGCTGATGCAGGGCCTCGATCAGCTCGCGACTGGCCGAAGCGCGCACACTGAGCTCGCGCATGCACTGGATGGACTCGGCCAGCACCTCGCTGCCGACCACGCTGCTGCCGTGGGCGGAACGAGCGGCTTGCAGCGCCTGCTGGCTGAGCTGGGCAGTCTGCTCCTCGGTGGTGATCATGATCTCGGCACTGCCGACGATCTCCTGGGCAGCCCCCAGTTGCGACTGCACCCGGGCCGCCAGTTGCTGCACCGAATGCGCCACTGCGGCGGCCGACAAAGCATTGTGGCTGGTGCCGCGGGCCAGTTCCTGGAGCAGCGTGCCGTCCTGGGCCGGCGTCGATACCGGCTGCACGGCGGCCACCTTGCGCCCACGCGGCAGCCACAGCACCGCCAGCGCCATCGGCAAGGCCAGGTACAAGGGCAGCCCGGTGAACGCCATGGCCGCCAACACCGCGCACAGCGCGACGCCCTGCAACAGGGCGACGGCGGCCCCCGCACGGGTCGGGGTGGCCTGCGGCGCTGCGCCGGCCGGCAGAGATCCTTCTCGCATCATTGTCGTGGTCCATCCGCATGTCGTTATTGTGACGTCATTAAACGCCACTATAACGCCATTATCCACGCTCACTTGGATGCAGCCGGCCACCCGTTGATACAGGGCAAGAAAACACGAAGGCCCCAGGGATCGCTCCGTGGGGCCTTGCGCAAGGCGTTGGATCAGATCTGCCGCTGGTGGCGGTCGAGCTGCTCGTGACGCTCCTGGGCTTCGATGCAGTACTTGGTGGTCGGGCTGATCAGCAGGCGCTTCAGGCCGATCGGCTCACCGCTGTCGTCGCACCAGCCGAAGCTTTCGTCGGCGATGCGGTCCAGGGCCATCTCCAGCTGCGGCAGCAGGCGCTGGTCGCGGTCGATGGCGTTGACCAGCCAGGTGCGTTCTTCCTCGACCGACGCCACGTCAGCCGGATCCGAGGGGCTGTCCAGGCTTTCGATGGAGGTGCGGCTGAGTTCGATGCGCTCGTGCGTTTCGACTTTCATCGCTTGCAGCAGCTTGGTGAAGAACGCGAGCTGTTCGGCGTTCATGTAGTCATCGGCCGACATGGCCAGCAACTGTTCCTTGGTCATCGATTTCTCTATGAAAAAATGTGCATTGGGCGATTCGGGTGCCGCCGACGAAGCTTCGTCGGCCGCGGAATTCTTCAAGCGCCAACCGGCACTCTTTTACAGGGGGCGGCAGTCTAAGGTGCCGCGCCCGAGTGGGCAACAGAAATGACGGCGGATTTGGCCGAAACAGGTTGGGAATCCGCTGACTGGCACCGTGGAATAGTACGGATTGCGCGCCTGCAAGACGCCATTGGGTAATATGCCGAAATAATAATGGTTCTCTCGGGTAGTAGCCAGCTAGCGCACGAAACAGCAGGAAAACGCGCTTGATAGCGGCCCTCACAACGACCCGAAGCCCCATCATGAACGACAACCTGCACCAACGCCTGGCCAGCTTCAGCAACCTGGACTGCAAGGTCGCCAAACGCTTCAACGACCGCCCCACCCTGCTCGACGCCGCCGACGATATCCTGCGTGATCAATGGCGGCAGCGACAACTGGGCAATGCCCATGACCCGCTAGGCCTGTACCTTGTCAGTGCCCGAGCGCAATCCACCACACCCTGGATCCGACCGCTCTCCCAGGTCCTGGTGGAGCGCTACTGCCAGCGCGCCACCCTCAACCTGACCGTCGGCGAGGACTTTCTCAGCACCCGTCAGGACAGCGATCCGGCCTGGCAGGTGGACCTCGACCTGCATGCCGTCGAGTTGCTGATCGACGAAGCAGGCCCGCTGCTCGTGGATGGCTACCGGCAGGCACTGGTGGCTTACTGGGGCCGCCACGACAGCAGCGGACAGACCCCCTGGAGCTGGTATTCCAGCTACCTCAAGGACCAGTTCCTGCAGGCCAGAACCCAGACCCTGCCCGGCTTCGCACAGGCCATCGTGCGCCTGGTGCATGACTATCCGACACCGGCCCAGCGCAGCGACTGGTCCAATACCAAGGGCCTGCAAGTACTCAACCTGGGCGTGGACCTGAGCGCCGACAACAAGCTCGATGCCGACCTGTCCAGCGCCGTGCTGATCGAGCATGACGACGGCGATCCACAACGCGCGCTGACCCTGCTCTTTACCCTGACCGGCAAGCTGCTGCGCTTCAACTCCCGCCAGGTCATGCTTGAAGACATCGACCACGCCCTGGCCAAGGTCGTGCGATCCGGTCAACGCCAGATCGAAATAGCGGCCTCCACCGACCCGGTGTTCCAGGTCCAGGCCCTGGGCCTGCTCGAGCAGCAGTTGCGATTGGTGGAACACCTCGCCGGACGCTACCACGGCGAGTTCGATGCCATGGCCATGAACCGTGACCTGGATCGCTTGACCTCGCTGATCGACCTGTGCGACGAGGTCGAGACTGCCCAGCGCAAGACACTCAGTGAACAGCTACCCGACTGGTTGCGCAATGCCGACAGCCGTTCACTGATGCACTACAGCGAACTGCTGATCGATGTCGCCCAGCAATATCGAGACACCCAGGGGCAGTTCTGGCTCGACGGCATCGACGATGCCGAAGCATTCGCCAATCGCCGCCTCGCCGCCCGCATGGCCAGCGATCATCCCGCCGACGCGCCCGCGCCCGAAACCATTCGCCTCACCAACTACCAGACCATCGCCGCCGCCGCTGCGGGCCAGGACATGATCATCACCTCGGGCGAGGTCACGCCGGTGGTGCTGACCCTCGCCCAACTGGCCATCGGCAACCTCGGGCTGCTCAGGCCCGGACGCGTGGTGCTGAGCAGCACGAGCGGGGATGCCCTGCCGCAATGGCTGGACGAACCCTACCTGCGTCGCCTGGTCAGCGAACTGGACATCGCCAGCGCCTACCCGGCCATGCTGCGCGGCAAACTGCTGGATGATCCGCCCCGCCGGCAGCAGCGCCAGCACCTGCTGTACCAGCAACTGCGGGCCCAGCTCCCGGCCCTGGCCATGGAGCTTTACCTGCGCGGCAGCCTGCAGGACCCGACGATTCCAGGACATGTCGCCCAGGTGTTCGCCTCCGGCCCCGATGGGCTGCTACCACGCTGGATCCTGCGGCCATTGGGGTTCATCAAGACACCCGGTTCGGCGCCGGACCATCCCCTCAACACCTGGTTGATCGAGCCTGACGATCCGGGCAGCGCAGGCTGCCTGTTGTACCGCCCGCTGCATCAGGAGCCACTGGTGCACTTCGCCGATCGCATGGCGCTGTTCGTCGCGATCAGCGCAACGGGGCCGCTGCAGGACGACCTGCTGCAACGCCTGCCGGCCGAGGACCGTCGCTTCTATGCCCACGGCGGCTTCCTCGAACCGCATCTGTTCGTGCCGCTGGACGACACCAGCGCCGTGCCATTCAGCACGCCTGCGCCTGTCAGCCTGTCCATCGAGGATGCTGTCGCCCATGTCGACCAGGCCCTGTACGACGGCTGTGTGACCGAGTCGATCCAGCGCTTCGAGGCCCAGGCCAGCACCAGCGCGCAGACCCGCTGGAACAGCTGGAAAGAACTGGGCTGGCTGCTGTTCAACACCTTGCTGCCGCTGGCCGGCGGCACCCTGGGCAAAGTAGCCTGGCTGGTCCAGATGGAAGTGGCCCTGGCCGAGTTCGTCGAATCCGATGCCGAACGCAACCCCACCGGGCACGAACTGGCCCTGGTCAACCTGTTGCTGAACATCGCCCTGCTGCTGTTCTCCCACTCGCTCATACGGCTGCAACTGGAGCAGGGCATGACACCTCGGTCGCCCGTCGGGCTGACACCACCCCACGCCTGCGAAACCGGCCCCCTCCTGCCTGTCGCGGCAGCAGTGCCCTTCACCCAGCTGGATTTCACCTGGGCCCGCCCTGATCGGCGACTCAACGACACCCAACGCGACGCGCTCGAGGCGTTGCAGGCAACGGTCAAGGCCAGCGCGCTGGGAGCGCCGATACCCAACGGCAGGCTGCGTGGGCTCTATCTGCAGGACACCCGCTTCTTCACCCTGCAGGACGGCAATGTCTACGAGGTGGAACTGGTGGTACCGCAGCGGCTGCGCATCATCGGCCCGGACCTCACCCAGGGCCCATGGCTGCACCGCGACGAGATCGGCCGCTGGCAACTGGACCTGCGCCTGGGGCTCAAGGGCGGCATGCCATTGTCCGAGCAGATCCGCCGGATGCGCCTGGACAAGGAGACGGCCATGCAGGCGGCCAATGAGGCGATCATGGCGGACAAGGCACTGATGACGGACAGGATCCGGGAGTTGAGCACCATCGACAAGCTGGCCGCCACTGCCCTCGATGATGCGACCCTGGAGCGTTGCCAGGGCAAGGTGCAGGCCTTGTCGGCATTCTGGACCACCCATATAGAACACCTCAGGACCCGCAACGCCATGCAACCGGTGAAAGACTTTCGCAAGGTACATGCATTCGCGCTGTACCAGGACTGCTCCTGCCAGCAGCTCCTGCGTACCCTGCTGCAAAAACGCTACCAGCCCATCCGCGAGCAACTGGCGCAGATCGCCCGGCAACAGGACCAGGACGGCGAGGAGCTCAGCCGCGCCGACATCCGCATCGCGACCCAGCGCCTGGACACCATGCAACCGCTGCTCGAGCAGATGATCCACAACAACACCCTGCTACGCCAACGCCAGGAAGAACTGACCCGGCTGGCCGGCCAGCGACACCCCGATATCGTCCACTGGCGCGATCTGATGGCCGTCCCCTCCGCCACCGCGAACAAGGACCTGTTCCTGCGCTTCCTGCACCTCGAAAGCCTGCTCAACCGCCTGACCCTGGTCCATGGTCTGAGCAACGATACCGCCTACTGGCGCGACCGCTTCTGGCGCAGCTTCCAGCTCGGCATCATCCAGCGCAGCGAACTGTACAAGCTGGCCGATGCCGATCAGGAAGTGTCGGTGCGCTTGCTGCGCAGCATCCAGGGGCATTTCCAGGCCGCCGCGCGCCAGTTGGGCAACCTCGCGGAGCGCGTGCCCGGCGAGGCCGCGCAACAGACCCTGCAACGCCTGCGCGACGAACTGGAGCACATCCAGGGCCTGATTGCCCAGGACCTGGGCAATTTGCCCGACTACCCACCGGTCAGCTCCCTCAAGCAGTTGCGCAGCAAGGTTCCCGGCCTGATCGAAACCACCGAACATGGCCTGCTGCTGGCCGAGCCCCGCACGAACGACGCCAGCACCGTGGACATTCCGGGCCCCGACAGCAAGACCCCGGGCCAGACCTACCATCTCAAGCACGGTGAATGGGTCGAGGTCGCACCGGCGATTGTGGTCAACCGTGCGTCAGGCCTGAGCCTCAAGCGCCTGCTCAAGGGCAGCGACGGGCTTATCGCCGAAACCGCGCAGGAAGTGGCCCGCCTGCAACGGGCCTCGGACAGCTACCTGCCAGTGGAGATCGAGGAGTCCGTGCTGCACCAGCGTGACCGCCTGCTGGAACGGGTCGAGGACATCGAGGCGCGTCTGACAGCGGACAATGAAACCGACGAGGCGAGCCAGGGCAAGGATGCCGAAAGGGTGGCCAGGCACCTGCGCGATCTGGCCGCAGAGATGGCTCGCCAGGCGACCCGGATGCGTATGGACGCCGCCGTGGCGCGTCAACCGAGGATGGGCGAGGTGCAGTTCCTGTTGGAGCAAGGCGAAGTGCGGATCGCCCTGGTCGGTGGCCGCACCCGCCTGGCCAAGGTCAAGGGCCGCCCCGTCGACTACCTGGACGAATACAGCATCAGCCGGGGTGGCCAGGCGCTGTGGTACGCCCACTTCCACTACCCGGCAGCGGACACGGCCAAGGCCGACTTCACCGCCGGCCACCTGAAGACTGCTGCCCAGCGCCATGCCGCCGGCGGGCGCCATACCGACGCCAGCGGCAAGGAGGTTGAGGTCTACCGGGCGCCCATCACCAGCGCCGCAGCCGAGCGCTACTTCTTCAACCTGTAGTGACATGGGGCGCCGTACAAACGGCGCCCGCGTGACATCAACGGTCCTTGAACTGCGCCTCGCGCTTGGCGATGAACGCGGCCATGCCTTCCTTCTGGTCTTCGGTAGCGAATGCAGCGTGGAATACCCGGCGCTCGAAGCGCACGCCCTCGCTCAGGGTGACTTCGAAGGCGCGGTTGACGCTTTCCTTGACCATCATGCTCACCGGGATCGACTTGCTGGCGATGGTCGCGGCCACTTTAAGCGCCTCTTCCACCAGCTCCGCCTGCGGCACGATACGCGCCACCAGGCCGGCGCGCTCGGCTTCCTCGGCGCCCATCAGGCGGCCGGTCAGGCACAGTTCCATGGCCTTGGCCTTGCCCACGGCGCGGGTCAGGCGCTGAGTGCCACCCATGCCCGGCAGCACGCCGAGATTGATTTCCGGCTGGCCGAACTTGGCGTTGTCGGCGGCCAGGATGAAATCGCACATCATCGCCAGCTCGCAGCCACCGCCCAGGGCGAAGCCCGACACCGCGGCGATGATCGGTTTGCGCCGGTTGGCGATGCGATCGGAATCGCTGAACAGGTCCTCGACGTAGATCTGCGGGTATTGCAGCTCGGCCATTTCCTTGATGTCGGCGCCGGCGGCAAAGGCCTTGGCGGAACCAGTCAGTACCACGCAGCCGATGTTCGGGTCACGCTCCAGCTGGTCCAGGGCCTGGTTGATCTCGCCGACGATCTGCGCATTCAGCGCGTTGAGCGCCTGCGGGCGGTTGAGGGTGATCAGGCCGACCTTGCCGTGGATGTCCAACAGGATGGTTTCGAATGCCATGCAGTCTGCTCCTTCAAAGATTGCGCGCAATGACCATGCGCTGAATGTCGCTGGTGCCTTCGTAGATCTGGCAGACCCGCACGTCGCGGTAGATCCGCTCCAGCGGGAAGTCGCTCAGATAGCCATAACCGCCGAGGGTCTGCAAGGCGTCCGAACAGACCTTTTCGGCCATTTCCGAGGCGAAAAGCTTGGCCATCGACGCTTCCACCAGTGCCGGACGCCCGGCATCGCGCAGGGCGGCGGCGTGCAGCACCATCTGCCGGGCCACGGCAATCTTCGTTGCCATGTCGGCCAGGCGGAAGGCCACGGCCTGGTGCTCGATCAGTGGCTTGCCGAAGGTCTGCCGCTCGTTGGCGTAGTCGCGTGCTGCCTCAAAGGCGGCGCGGGCCATGCCCACCGACTGCGAGGCGATGCCGATGCGGCCGCCTTCAAGGTTGGCCAAGGCGATCTTGTAGCCCTGCCCTTCCTCACCCAGGCGATTGGCTACCGGCACCCGCACATTGTCGAAGACGATCTGGCAGGTGTCGGAGGCGTGCTGACCGAGCTTGTCCTCGACCCGTGCCACCTGGTAACCCGGTGAGTCGGTGGGCACGATGAAGGCGGTGATGCCGCGCTTGCCGGCGTCCGGGTCGGTCACGGCGAAGACAATCACCACCCCGGCGTTCTGCCCGGAGGTGATGAACTGCTTGCTGCCGTTGAGCACGTAGTGGTCGCCGTCCAGGCGGGCGCGGGTCTTCAGGCTGCTGGCGTCGGAGCCGGCCTGGGGCTCGGTCAGGGCGAAGGCGCCGAGCATCGAACCGCTGGCCAACGGCGCGAGGAACTGCTGCTTCTGCGCCTCGCTACCGAACTTGAGGATCGGCACGCAGCCCACCGAGTTGTGCACGCTCATGATGGTCGAGCAGGCGCCGTCACCGGCGGCGATCTCTTCCAGGGCCATGGCATAGGCCACGTAGCCAGTGTCGCTGCCGCCGTATTGCTCCGGTACCAGCATGCCGAACAGGCCCAGGCCGGCCATCTCCTCGATGGCCTCCTTAGGGAAACGGTGTTCCTTGTCCCATTGCTCGGCAAACGGCTTCAGGCGCTCCTGGGCGAAGTCGCGCACGGCGTCGGCGATCTGTTGTTGCTCTTCAGTTACCAGCATGATTCACCTCAGTACAGGCACTCGACCGCCATGGCCGTCGCTTCGCCACCGCCGATGCAGATGGCCGCCACGCCACGGCGCAGGTTGTTCTGGCGCAGGGCCGACAGCAGGGTCACCAGAATGCGCGCGCCCGAGGCGCCGATCGGGTGGCCCAGGGCGCAGGCGCCGCCGTGGATATTGACTTTGTCGTGGGGCAGGTCGAGGTGTTTCATGGCCGCCAGGGTGACCACGGCGAAGGCCTCGTTGATCTCGAACAGGTCCACCTCGGCCAGGTTCCAGCCGGTACGCTTGAGCAGCTTGTCGATGGCACCGATGGGCGCGGTGGGGAACAGTGCCGGGGTGTCGGCGAAGGCCGCGTGGCCATGGATCACCGCCAGCGGCTTGAGGCCGCGTTTCTCGGCCTCGGAGCGACGCATCAGCACCAGCGCGGCGGCGCCGTCGGAAATCGAGCTGGAGTTGGCCGCGGTGACGGTGCCGCCCTCGCGGAAAGCCGGCTTGAGCTGCGGGATCTTGTCCAGACGCGCCTTGGGCGGCTGCTCGTCGTCCTTGATGATGCGCTTTTCCTTGCCCTCGGTGACTTCCACCGGAACGATCTCGGCGGCGAAGCGGCCGCTCTTGATCGCGTCCTGGGCGCGGGTCAGCGAAGCGATGGCAAAGGCGTCCTGGGCCTCGCGGCTGAAGTCGCCCTTCTGCGCGCAGTCCTCGGCGAAGGTGCCCATCAGACGGCCCTTGTCGTAAGCGTCTTCCAGGCCGTCCATGAACATGTGGTCGATGATCTTGCCGTGCCCCATGCGGTAGCCGCCACGGGCCTTGTCCAGCAGGTAGGGGGCGTTGGTCATGCTTTCCATGCCACCGGCGACGATCACGTCGGCGCTGCCGGCCAGGAGCTGGTCATGTGCCATGATGGCGGCCTGCATGCCCGAGCCGCACATCTTGTTCAGGGTGGTGCAGGTGGTGTGCTTGTCCAGGCCGGCACCCAGCGCCGCCTGGCGTGCCGGTGCCTGGCCCTGCCCGGCCGGCAGCACGCAACCAAACAGCACCTGCTCGACACTGGCGGCATCGATACCGGCGCGCTCGACGGCGGCACGAATCGCCGCGCTGCCCAGCTGCGCCGCGGTCAGGCTCTTGAGGTCACCCTGCAGGCCGCCCATGGGCGTGCGCACGGCGCTGACGATGACAATCGGATCATTGGCGAGGGTCATGTTCGGTTCTCCTTACTTGGCAGCCATGCGCAGCGCGCCGTCGAGGCGGATCACCTCGCCGTTGAGCATGCTGTTCTCGATGATATGACGGGCCAGTGCTGCGTATTCCTGCGGGCGGCCCAGGCGTGGCGGGAACGGCACGCCGGCGGACAGCGAGGCACGGACTTCGTCGGTCATGCCGGCCATCATCGGGGTTTCGAAAATGCCGGGAGCGATGGTCATCACGCGGATGCCGAAGCGCGCCAGCTCACGGGCCGCCGGCAGGGTGAGGCTGGCGATGGCGCCCTTGGAGGCGGCATAGGCGGCCTGGCCGATCTGGCCGTCATAGGCGGCGATGGAGGCGGTATTGATGATCACGCCCCGCTCGCCACCCTCGTCCGCCGGTCCTTCGGCCATGGCCGCGGCGGCCAGGCGCAACAGGTTGAAACTGCCGATCAGGTTGACGTTGATGACCTTGGCGAAGCTGCCCAGGGCGTGCGGGCCGTTCTTGCCCAGGACCTTCTCGGCACCGACGATGCCGGCGCAGTTGACCAGCCCGTGCAGGCTGCCGAAGGCGCCGACCGCGGCATCGACCGCTGCCTTGGCGGCCTGCTCGTCGCTGATATCGGCCACCGCGAAGCGGGCATTGGCGCCCAGTTCGGCGGCCTTGGCTTCGACTGCCGCGGCGTTCAGGTCGACCAGCATGACCTTGGCGCCGGCCTCGATGAGCATTTGCGCGGTGGCGGCGCCCAGGCCCGAGGCCGCGCCGCTGACGATGAAATTCTTTTGAGTGATGTGCATGTCGGTCTTCCTTCAGGCGCCCGCAGCGATCGGCTGCGCGGCTTGTTGTCGGGCGATTTCCTGGTTGCGCAGGATGAAGCGCTGCAGCTTGCCGCTCGGGGTCTTGGGCAGCTCGCCGACGAATTCGATTTCACGCGGGTAGGCGTGGGCGTAGAGGCGCTGGCGTACATGCTGGCGCAGGGTTTCCTCAAGTTCGGCGCTGCCCTGGTAACCCTGGGCCAACACCACGAAGGCCTTGATCAGTTCGGTGCGTTCCGGGTCGGGCTTGCCGATCACCGCCGCCTCGACCACTGCCGGGTGCTCGATCAGGGCGCTTTCCACATCGAATGGGCCGACCCGGTAGCCGGAGGTGGTGATCACATCGTCGCTGCGACCGACGAAGCTGATGCTGCCATCCTGGTTGAGCTCGACGGTGTCGCCGGACAGGTAGTACTTACCGCAAAAGGCCTTGGTCGGCAGCCCGTGGTAGCCGGCGAACCAGCACAGCGGCGACTGCTCGCGATCCACCGCGAGGATGCCAGGCTGGCCGACAGGCAGTTCGTTGCCCTGCTCGTCCACCACCACGATGCGGTGGCCGGGAATGGCGAAGCCGGCCGAACCCAGGTGCACCGGGTGCGCCAGCGCATGGTGGTTGCACAGCACCATGCCCAGCTCGGTCTGGCCGTAGTGGTCGTGGATGGTCACCCCGAGCTCGTCGGCGAACCAGCGGATCACTTCCGGGTTGAGCGGTTCGCCGGCACTGCTGACTACCCGCAGGCGCCCTTTGATCGGCGCCGAGAATGCGCTGCCCGCCGCGATCAGCAGCCTGTAGGCCGTGGGCGAGCCTGCCAGGTTGGTGATGCCCAGCTTGTCGATGACCCGCGCGCAGCTTTCGACGCTGAACGGGCCGTCGTAGAAGGTGGTGGCATGGCCCAGCGACAGCGGTCCGGTGACCGCGTAGTAAAGGCCATAGGCCCAACCGGGGTCGGCCAGGTTCCAGAAGTTGTCGTCCGGGCGCAGGCCGATGGCGTCACGCATGTAGCCCTGGAACGCGACGATGGCGCGCAGCGGCACTTCCAGCGGCTTGGCCGGGCCGGTGGTGCCCGAGGTGAACATCAACAGGAAAGGATCGTCGCCGGTACGCATCACCGGCGCGCAATCGCCGGCGGCGGCCTCGAGACTGCGATGGAAGTCCAGTTCGCCCTCGACGGCGGCGACCGTGACGATGGTCGGGCAGTCCGCCACCTCATCGAGCTTGGGCCGGTTGTTGCGATCGGTGATCACCACCTTGGCGTGGGACTGCTCGAGGCGGTGCTCGATGGCCTTCGGGCCGAATGCGGTAAACAGGGGTTGGTAGACCGCGCCCAGGCGCCAGGTGGCAAGGATGGTCACCAGCAATTCGGGGGTACGCGGCATGAGCCCGGCGACCCGGTCGCCGGCCTCGACGCCCTGGGCCTTGAGCACGTTGGCAAAGCGTGCGGCCAGGGCCTGCAGTTGATCGAAGGTGTAGCGCCCGCTGTTGCCATCCCGGTCCTCCCAGACCAGGGCGGGTTTGTTGCTGCCGGTGTGGCGGTCGCAGCACTCGACACAGGCGTTGAGGGCCTCAAGGTTGCCATGCAGCGCCGCGGCGGCGGCCCGGGCATGGTCGAACGAACGGGCGGCCTCGGCGTAATCGCGCATCGTCAGACTCCTGGTTTCTTATTGTTGGAGTGCACCATCGGTCTGACGATGTTCGCGCCGAGAGGCGCAGCCGGCAATGGCCAAAGCTGTCAATCCGGCTGAGCGGATTCGCCATCCTCCGGGCCGAGCTTAACGCCCACGGCCTCAAGGTCCAGCACTTCCTGGGTCAGCGTGACCATCATCGCGCGCTCACTGGCCTCGCGCTCCGCCGCCACGGCATTGCAGGCCTTCAGGTACGCATCGCTGCTCAAGGCCTGCTCATCCAACGCGGCAAGCTTTTCAGCGAACTCTTCGTCATGCTGGGCAAAGAGCTCGCCATGCCGCACTTTCAGGTAATCACGCCAGAATTCACGATTGGCCAGGCTCTGCACCAGGTGCCCATCTGTCTCGTCCGCCAGCACCGCATCGACCGCCCGCTCTTTCAACGCAGGAGTGATGTCCGCCAACGCACCATACAGCATCGACCTGGGCTGCCCGATCAGACCCAGCGTATCGGCCAACTCAACCCGCAAGCCAAGCACGACCTCCAGCTCGTCGACCTCCTGCCCCGCTGCCTCCCGCAACATCACCTCCTGCCTGGCGAACTCATCGAGACGGTCCAGGCGAAACAGGGCCCGCCCCAACTTCAACAGTTCGTCACCATTGCTGCCCACCTTGCCCTCCACTTCGGCATGGTGAACCAGTGCCCGCATCCACAACCTGCTGAAGCGTTCCGCGACACTGTCATGGCAGGTGAGCTGGATACCGGCATGGGTGAAGAGGTCGTCGCGCAATACGCTGTCGGAGTCGACATCCTCGATCAACTGCCAGACCTGCTCGCCCAGGTATTCGGGGGCCTGGAGGAAATCCTGGGTCCTGGTGAGGGTGGCCAACAGCAGGAACAATTGTGCGCTGCCTTCGAGTTGTTGCACGCGCTGCCACATGGCACGTCGTTCAGCACGCCCCTGCGGCTCACCCGTCTCGAGCCAGCGTTGCAAGGGGTCGATAACCTCCGGCAACTGCGCGTCGACCGGTTCGTCAGCGTCCCCGGCCATGAATGCGGTCAACGTTGGCAGTGGCACCGGGTTGCCGTCCAGGTTCACGCGACGCCTGAAGGTCCGCGAAGTTGCCATCAGGCCATTGGGAACCGTGGAAATCAGGTTGAAGCGCAGATCGGCCAGGATCAGTTGAGTGCATCGCTCGATACCTGTCGGCACACTTCTCAGGGAGCATCGGTTCGCCCTGAGGAATTGCAGCTCGGTAAGACGGGAGAAGTCCAGCTCCAGCGAACGCAGCGGATTGAAGTCGAGCACCAGGGTCTCCAGGCCTTCAAGGCTGGACAAGGTGGCGACGCCCGAGGCATTCATCTGGATGCGATTCGACCTCATCTCCAGCCGCCTGAGCCTGGGCAACTGGGCAATCTGCTCAGGCACCGTAGTCAGCAGGTTATTGTTCAGGCTCAAGGTTTCCAGGGAATCGAAGCAGCCCAGGAACATCGGCGACATGCTCATCAGGTCCATGCCGGACATGCGCAACTCGTAGATGTGCCCCATGTCGATTTCCGCGGGCAGGTCTGGTAACGAGCCGATGCGCCAGCCCTCGATGCTCAGGATACGCCCGACACGGTCCTGGCTGTAGCTGCGAATGGTTTCACCCTCATGACGCCAGGCGCTGCGCAGGCGATTGGAGAACTGCCGGCGCCGATTGCGCAGTGCACGGCTGCGCGGCTCACGTTCCCAGACGCTTAGCGTATCTTCCAGGTAGGTGAAGTTGGTTTCCTGGGACAACAGCTCCTCGATGGCATCCCCCGTGCGCAACTGCCACTCCTGGATCATCCTTTCCACTTCGACAATGCTCAGCGAGGGGTAAAGCGCCCTGACACGCAGCCTCAGGGTGTCCATGGTCCCCGAGCGCCTGGAGAGCGAACCGCCAAGGGTGTAGCCGACTCGCCCATCGGGCAAGCGCTTGCCAGGGTTGAACCTGGGGGCCACTGCCCGCCAGCCTAACCGATTGATGATTGCGTCTCGTGATTTTGGCAGTTCGCCGATGATCGCTTGGCGCAGTTGCTCGGCTGGTGACTGCCCAGTGAGCTTGAGGGCCTGCTTTCCCTCCTGTCCGAGCAAGCCCACCAGGGCCTGGAACAACCCGCCCGGCGCGTCGATGTCCTGCTCCAGCGCCAGCCCCTGGTGGTCATAAAGGTGGAACTGGCCCGACCGCCAGACCAGCACAGTGCGTTTCTCGCGCAGACCTTGAGGGTCCAGCACACTGATCAGTCGGCCAAACGCCGAACCCTCGCGCAGCTCCAGGTTCAGCGACGCAGGCCAGTTGGCGAGTCTGGGCAGCAAGGCCAGCACCAGCTCGCCAGTCCCATCGGTGTAGCTGGTATCCAGCAGAAGACCTTCCAGTGCCCGTGTCAGTCGTGCTTGCCCGAGCAGCGAGCGAACCTGTTTGAGGATCGCCATCGGCAACCGAGACTCGCTGATGGCCACCCGTCGCAGCATCGCGTCGGCGCTCTGCACCGCTTCGGTGGCGTAGGCCAGGGGCAAGCCGGGAAACTCGCTTTGCAACTGCTGCAGCAGCGCGTCCGCTGCAGGTTCATCGTCCGGTAATGCCTCCAGCGGATCCTCGGCGAGCAAAAGGTCTTCCGCCAGGTGGTTGTGCAGCGCCTCACGCAGCTCATACCGTCGTGTCAGCAACTGCCTGCCGATGGCTTGGTCATCCAGCGTATGCATGTCCGCACAGGCTCTGCACCATGCCAGCACCTGGGTGTCCTCGAGGAGCGCACCGGGCTTTTCCAGTGCGCTGAACAGCGCCGAAACCCGACTCGCCGCCATATAGCGCCTCAAGGTATCCCGCAGGGCGATCGGCGCCTGGCGGTTCTCCACCAGCACCCCACGCAATGCCTCCTTGTCGACGCCGGCAGCTTGCAGTATTCGTCCGGCCGTTTCGGCGCAAAGCGGCGGGTCCAGCGGCCACAGACGGTTGAGCATCCGCGTGCTGTCGTCCCACTCCAGAGGTCGCTCCAGGCGAATGCGCCAGCAACGCTCGCCATTGAAATCGACCGGCGGCCCGTAAGCGTCGGCGCGCTCGGCATGGCGCAAACTCCAGGGTTTGCCGGGCGCCTCCCGTTGCAGTTCGTAGTACTTGTCGTCGACACGCAACCAGCGCCGGGAGCCCTCACCGTACAAGCCGTTGTCCAACAGCCGCGCCGCCCCCGGGTCAGATTCGTACACCTGCAGGTCCGCCTGCCACAGGCGCGAGCCCTGGCTTGTCCTGACCGGATCGAGCAGGTCAACGAACGAACTGCGCTTGAGCACGCTTGCTACCGCCGTGGCACCTGCAGCGGTGGCCGCTGTGATCGCCACGGTCTCGGCGACGCTGAACAGATGCTCCAGCGCTTCATGCTGGTGCCCCTCGCTCCAGTCGACAGCGCCTTCATACACATGCGCGAGGGTATCCACCACCAGGGTCGCGAACAGTGCCACACCGACGATAGGAATACCCAGCCCCGCCAGTCCGAGCACGGTGAAACCGATCCCTGACCAGGTGGCCAGGCGCTCGTTGGCGGCCTGCTGATCGGCGTCCGCATTCGAGACCAGCAGCAGCTTGCCGTCATCCTTGAACCGCTCTACCTGGGTAGTGGCCAGTGTGGTGAAGATGTCCTGCCCGGAAGCGGCACCTTCCATTTGCAGATCTGGCACCTCATCACTCAGGCGCACGTCCAGCAACTGACTGAAGGCAGCGCGGTCACGCAGGCGAATCCGTTCGCGAAAGTCCCGACGGATATCCGCGTTTTCCAGCTCACTTGCCAGCGCCTGCTCCATGCACTGGGCTGAATCGAAACGGCGCAGGGAGTTCTGCCCATCATCGGGCACGTAGAGGATGACGCCCTTGTCCGTACCCTGCGCGTCACGCAACTGGATCTTCAAGGCGTTCTCGACGGTGAACCCCAGCATGCGCAGCTCACCCGCGCCGGCGAAGCACTGTTGACCTGGCTGATCTGCCTTGCCGCTCGAAAGCTGGTCAAGGACCATGTACTCCTCGACGCTGATCTGCGCACGACACAGGGCAAGCTCGCACATCAGGACAAATGCGGCTCGTTTATGCTCAGCAAGCAAAGTTCGATTGGCCGGGCTGAACACCTGAGCGATCAATACCTGGTACTGCTTGCCCAGATCCAGCTTGCGGCAGGCATCGGCAACACCCTCTGGACTGGACATGACAGCCGAAGCGCCGCTGTTCACCAATCCTGTGGCAACAAAGAACGAGGCGGATGTAGGGAAGTTCTGCATCAGCCGCAGCCGTGCCGGAGAACGCAACTCGCGTGGCTCGACACTAGGCGTGGACAGGATCGGCGTCACCCCGTACCAGGCGTCGACCCACTCCAGCGCATCCAGCGCGGGCCCATCGGGCAACAGGGTCTTGAGCATCGGTTGGAAATGCTGCTCGGCGAACTGTTGCGCCGATACCAAAGCAGTTGTAGCCCGCGCCAGTTGCTGACGACTCTTTTCATGGACCTGGAACGCCTTGTGCAGTGCCCTCAGGCGCTCCACGGAAGCCTGTGTGAACCAGTCCGGCAGTCTTGCACCAATGAATTTGTCCAAAAGTGCGCGAAGTTGCGCATTCCTGCCTGCTTCGGTTGGCAAGAGGGTATTAGAAGTCATGCTGTAAGGACCTTGTGCTTGAAGGTGCCTCACAGTGCACAAGCCGCCAGCGCCGCTTCAGCGGGAAGACTCACCCACCCGCTACGCCACCTTCATGCATGACCAGCGAACGATAATGGCCCGGGTTACAACCGAACCACTTGCGAAACGCCTTGTAGAACGAGCTGCTGTCGGCAAAACCCAGGCGCTCGGCGATATCACCCAATCCCAGTTGCGCCTCGGCCAGCCAGGCGATGGCCAGTTCCCGACGCACGCCGTCCTTGATGCCCTGGTAGCTCTGGCCCTCTTCCGACAGGCGTCGACGCAACGTCGACACCGACATGTGCAAGGTGGCGGCCACCTGCTCGGCGTCCGGCCAGGTGCCCGGCGGCATCTCCAGCAAGCGGTGGCGGATCTGCCGGGCCAGACTGGCCGGGTCGCGGAACTTGACCAGGATGTTGCCCGGGGCCTCGGCCAGGAAGCGCTGCAACTCCTCGTCACTGCGTCTGACCGGCAGTTCAAGGCATTCGGCGGCGATGATCATCCGCGTGCGCGGGCGCTCGAACTGCAGGTTCTCGGAAAACATCACCCGGTAGTCGTCGCAAAACGGCGGCTCGGCGCAGCGCAGGTCGATGGCCAGGATCGGGATGCGCCGCCCGGCCAACCAACAGGCCAGGCCGTGCACGATCATCCAGAAGGTGAAGTAGGTGAACGCCCGGCGCGGCGTATCGCCGGGTTCGTTGATGACGATCTCGGCCAGGCTCTGCTGGCGCACCAGGCCCGGCTGCAGGTCTTCGAGCATCAGCGACAGGAACGCCAGCAGGTTGTCCAGGGCCGCGCCCAGGGTCGGCTGGGCCATGGCGCTGCGGGCCATGAAGGCCAGGCTGCCGCTGCGCAGGCCGCGCCGGTCCATGGCGAAGAACTCGTCGTTGCAGCGCCGCGCCAACAGGCGCCAGAGCCGGGCGTAGGACTCGGCCGTGACCCGCGCCTCGGGCAGGTCCAACTGCTCGGCCGCGATCCCGGCACGCGCCAGCAGCCCGGCGTCGGGCTCGCCGGCCGGGCAGGTCTGCAACAGGGCTTCGCGCACCAGTTGCATGGAAATGGTGTCCTTCTCGCTCATCGACAATCCAGTCTGCGCTGTGGCCGCCATCTTAGGCCGCCATGGGGAAAACGTCAGCCGCCAATCACTGACCGGCGGCCAGGCTCAGGAACGCCTGGATCAGGCGCAACTCACGGCGGCGCTCCAGGCAACCGACCATGTGCTGGTTGACCAGACCCTGGCCGCCCAGGGGGCGGGCCACCACCCGCGGGTCATGGGCCACTTCGGTGGAGGACACCACGCCGATGCCCAGCTCCGCCGCCACCGCCTCGGTGACCGCTTCGCGGCTGTCCAGTTCCAGCAGCACCCGGGGTTGCACGCCAGCGTCGGCGCAGGCCTTGTCGAAGGTGCGCCGGGTGGTCGAGCTGGGCTCGCGCAGCACCATGATCTGCCTGTCCAGCTCGGCCAGCGGCAAGTCACCCCCGGCACCCGCCCAGGCATGCCCCACCGGCAACAGTGCACACAACCGCGATTCGCATAACGCCTGCAGGTGCAGGCCCTTGCGCGGCTCGATCTCGGTCAGCACGGCCACATCGGCATGTTCCGACAGCAACGCGGCCAGGGTTTCCTGGGCATTGCCCAGGCGCAGGTTGACGGTGATGCCGGGGTAGCGCTCGCGCAGTTGCGCCAGCATCGGCATCACCCGGTGCGGGCCGTCCGCCGCCACCTCCAGGCGCCCGGTCAGCAACTGCCGGTTGGCCTCGAGCATGGCCTGGGCTTCCTCGGCCAGGCCGAACATGGCCCGGGTGATGGCCGCCAGGCGCGTGCCCTCCTCGGTCAGCTCGACCCGCCGGGCGGTACGGCGCAGCAAGGTGATCTGGTAGTGCTCCTCCAACGCCTTCACATGCCCGGTCACCGCCGGCTGGCTGATGAACAGGCGCTCGGCGGCGCGGGTGAAGCTGCCCTCGCGGGCGACGGCGTCGAAGGCGCGGAGCTGGAACAGGTTCATATCTATCGGCCTGACTTATGGCTGGCATATCTACAAACAATTTGATTGATGACACGGCGAATTGCAACCTAGCCCCACTAAGTTTCCAGCCCACCGCAAGTGAGGAACCCCGGAATGAGCAACGCCCCGATCCTGCTGACCCCCGGTCCCCTGACCACCTCGATCCGCACCCGCCAGGCCATGCTCGTGGACTGGGGCTCGTGGGATCGCGACTTCAACCAGCTGACCGCCAGCGTGTGCGAACAACTGCTGGCCATCATCGACGGCAGCGCCAGCCACCACTGCGTGCCCCTGCAAGGCAGCGGCACCTTCGCCGTCGAGGCCGCCATCGGCACCCTGGTACCCCGTGACGGCAAGGTGCTGGTGCTGATCAACGGCGCCTACGGCCAGCGCCTGGCGAAGATCTGCAAGGTGCTGGGCCGCGCCTACAGCACCTTCGAGACCGCCGAGGACCAGCCGACCACCGCCGCCGACGTCGACCGCCTGCTGGCCGCCGACCCCGCCGTGACCCATGTGGCGCTGATCCACTGCGAGACCAGCACCGGCATCCTCAACCCGCTGCCCGAGATCGCCCAGGTGATCCAGCGCCACGGCAAGCGCCTGATCATCGACGCCATGAGCTCGTTCGGTGCGCTGCCGATCGATGCTCGTGAAATTCCCTTCGAAGCGCTGATCGCCGCCTCCGGCAAGTGCCTGGAAGGCGTGCCGGGCATGGGCTTCGTCTTCGCCGAAAAAACCGCCCTGGCCGCCGCCGAGGGCAACGCCCACTCCCTGGCCATGGACCTGCACGACCAGCACGCCTACATGGCCAAGACCGGCCAGTGGCGCTTCACCCCGCCGACCCACGTGGTCGCCGCCCTGCACGAAGCGCTGCAGCAATACAACGAAGAAGGTGGACTGCCCGCTCGCCACCAACGCTACGCCGACAATTGCAAGACCTTGCTCGACGGCATGGCGAAGATCGGTCTGAAGAGCTTCCTGCCCGCCGACATCCAGGCACCGATCATCGTCACCTTCCACGCGCCGAAGGATCCGCGCTACCAGTTCAAGGACTTCTATGAGCGGGTCAAGGCCAAGGGCTTCATCCTCTACCCGGGCAAGCTGACCCAGGTCGAGACCTTCCGCGTCGGCTGCATCGGCGTGGTTGGCGCCGATGGCATGCAGGCCGCCGTGAACGCCGTGGCCGAGGTGCTGCGGGAAATGGAAGTGCTGGACATCTGACCCTCTGCCCACCCAATTCAAGGAAAACGCGCACATGAACTACAGCAACCCCACCCAGCTGCAAGCCGCCATCCTCGACTGGGCCGGCACCGTGGTCGACTTCGGCTCCTTCGCCCCGACCCAGATCTTCGTCGAAGCCTTCGCCGAGTTCGACGTGCAGGTGTCCATCGAAGAAGCCCGTGGCCCGATGGGCATGGGCAAGTGGGACCATATCCGCACCCTGTGCGACGTGCCGGAAATCGCCGAGCGCTACCGCAAGGTGTTCGGCCGCACGCCCACCGACGACGATGTCACCGCCATCTACGAGCGCTTCATGCCGCTGCAGATCGAGAAGATCGCCGTGCACTCGGCGCTGATCCCAGGCGCCCTGGACACCCTGACCGGGCTGCGCAAGGACGGCCTGAAAATCGGCTCCTGCTCCGGCTACCCGAAGGTGGTGATGGACAAGGTGGTCGAACTGGCCGCGCAGAACGGCTACGTGGCCGACCATGTGGTGGCCACCGACGAGACGCCGAACGGCCGCCCGTGGCCGGCCCAGGCGCTGGCCAACGTGATTGCCCTGGGCATCGATGACGTGGCTGCCTGCGTGAAGGTCGACGACACCGTGCCGGGGATTCTCGAAGGCCGCCGCGCCGGGATGTGGACCGTGGCGCTCGTGTGCTCGGGCAATGCCCTGGGGCTGACCTGGGAAGGCTACCGGGCGTTGAGCGCGGAGAAGCTGGAGAGCGAGCGCAAGCGGATCCATGGGATGTTTGCCGCATCGCGGCCGCACTACCTGATCGACACCATCAACGAGTTGCCCGAAGTGATTGCCGATATCAACCGGCGATTGGCCAAGGGGGAGATGCCGCAGAGCGCCTGAAGTCGAAAAACATCGCGGGGCAAGCCCGCTCCCACGCTCAGCATACATGCATGCCTGGCGTGGGAGCGGGCTTGCCCCGCGATGCTTTTGGGGGGATCAGACTGCCCGGTTCAACTTCACCCACGACGCGAACCGGTCGATAAAGCCCTGCAGGAAGGGCCGGGTCTTGTCGTTCAGCTTGCCGCTATCATCGAACAGCGTCGCCGCCCCACCGATATAAGCCTCGGGCATCTGCATGCACGGCATGTCGAGGAACACCAGCGACTGGCGCACCGCATGATTGGCGCCGAACCCGCCGATCGCCCCCGGCGACACGCTGGCCACCGCCGCCGGCTTTCCGCTCCATACGCTCTGCCCATAGGGCCGCGAACCCACGTCGATGGCGTTCTTCAACCCGCCCGGCACCGAACGGTTGTACTCCGGGGTGACGAACAACACCGCGTCGCTGCGGCGGATTTCGTCGCGAAAATGCTTCCACGCCTCGGGGGCACCCTCGGCCTCGACATCTTCGTTGTACAACGGCAGGTCGCCGATCTCGACGATCCGCAGGGCAAGGCTGGACGGCGCCAGCTCAGATAGCGCGCGGGCCACCTTGCGGTTGTAGGACTCCTTGCGCAAGCTGCCGACGACAACCGCTACCGAATAGACCTGGCTCATGGCGTTTTGCAACCTCTGCTCTGGGAATGGGACCTGTTAGTTATAGATGACCGTTCCTCGGCTTCCCGATTTTTTTCCATTCGGCTGAAAACTTCCCGGGCGTTTCACTGGTCTATGCCTACAGACATTTCCTACACGATTCAGAGGTTTCCACCTAAATGGCAGCAGTAATGGTCGGCCAGTTTCACGCCCGCGACGCCGAAGGCCGTATCTACCCCGTCCACGAATTCCAGGAATCCACCCTGCAGGCTGACGGCAGCACCCTCGGCGCGCCGGTCACCAGCTATCGGCTGGCCATCGGCGACCGCGTCAACCACCTGGGCGACGACCGCTTCGAGCTGGCCCAGACCGGCGTCGAGATCATCCGCATTCCTTGACGCAATCGACGGTGTACAGCGTCCCCTCGCGCTGCAGGCCATGCACGTCGGCGACGAAGCCCGGGAAGCCCTGATCGAAGGCCCGGGCGCACTCCAGATAGACCAGGATCGAGCGGGTCGCCTCGGTGAAGCGCTCGCCCGGCATGATCAAGGGGATCCCCGGCGGATACGGCACCAGCATCACCGCCGCGACCCGGCCCAGCAGCTGCTCGATCGGCACCGCCTCCACCTCCCCGCGCACCATCCGGTCATAGGCCTCGGCCGGGGTCATCGCCACCTCGGGCAAACGGGTGAACAGCAGCTTAAGCTGCCTGGACGTGGCATTGCCGCGGTAGAAGGCATGCAGTTGCTGGCACAGGTCGCGCAGCCCCAGCCCCTGGTAGCGTGACGGCTGCGGCGTCAGCACGCTGGGCAGGCAGTCGGCCAGCGCGGTATTGGCGTCGTAGTGGCGCTTGAACTCCAGCAGTTCGGTCAGCAGCGTGCTCCACTTGCCCTTGGTGATGCCCATCGAGAACAGCACCAGGAAGCTGTACAGACCGGTCTTCTCCACCACCAGCCCCCGTTCCCAGAGGAACTTGCCGACCACCGCGGCCGGAATGCCGTGCTCGCCCGCCCCACCACCGGCTCCCGGCATCACCAGGGTGACCTTGAGCGGATCGAGCAGCACATAGTCGTCGCTCAGCTCGGCAAAGCCATGCCACTCGGCCCCCGGCTGCAACAGCCAGTCCGCCGCCTCCAGGCGCTCGCCGCCCTGCGCCAGCGGGGGCTGCCAGATGCTGAACCACCAGTCGTCGGCGGCGATGTGCTCGCGCAGGTTGGCCAGCGCCCGGCGAAAGCTCAGGGCCTCGTCGAACATCTCCTGCAGCAGCGAGCGCCCGGCCGGGCCTTCCATCATCGCCGAGGCCACATCCAGCGAGGCGAGGATGCTGTACTGCGGCGAGGTGGAGATATGCATCATGAACGCTTCGTTGAAGCGGTCGCGGTCCAGCTGGCGGGCGGCGCCGTCCTGCACATGGATCATCGACGCCTGGCTGAAGGCGGCCAGCAGCTTGTGGGTGGAATGGGTGCTGAACAGCAGCGGCCCCTCATCGCCGCGCGGCGTGCCCATGGCATAGCGGCCGGTGAAGAACTCGTGGAAGGCGGCGTAGGCGAACCAGGCCTCGTCGAAGTGCAGCACCTCGGCACTGGCGCCGAGGGTCTGCTTGATGAGCCCGGCGTGGTAGCACAGCCCGTCGTAGGTGGAGTTGGTGACCACCGCCAGCTTGATCTTCGCCGGCCGCCCCTGGGCCAGCGGGTGGGCCTGGATCTTTGCCTGTATGGACGCCGGGGTGAATTCGCTGAGCGGGATCGGCCCGATGATGCCCAGCTCGTTGCGCTCCGGGCACAGGTAGAGGGGGATGGCGCCGGTCATGATGATCGCATGCACCACCGACTTGTGGCAGTTGCGGTCCACCAGCACCAGGTCACCGCGCCCGACCATGGCGTGCCAGACGATCTTGTTGGCGGTGGAGGTGCCGTTGATGACGAAGAAGGTATGGTCGGCGCCGAAGTTGCGCGCCGCCCGCGCCTCGGCGGCGGCCAGGGGGCCGGTATGGTCGAGCAGCGAGCCCAGCTCGGGCACCGACACGGACAGGTCCGAGCGCAGGGTGTTTTCGCCGAAGAACTGGTGAAAGGCCTGCCCCACCGGGCTCTTGTGATAGGCCACGCCGCCGCCGTGGCCTGGGGTGTGCCAGGAGTAGTTCGACTGCGCGGTGTGTTGCACCAGGGCCTTGAAGAACGGTGGCAGCAAACCGTCGAGGTAAGTGTGCGCGGCCCGCGCCACCTGGCGGGCGAGAAAGGGCACGGTGTCTTCGAACAGGTAGAGAATGCCGCGCAACTGGTTGAGCTCACCCATGGCCTCGGCCGGGGCGTTCTCCAGGGTGACCTGCTCGCCCAAGGCGAAGATCGGCAGGTTGGGTGCGCGCAGCCGGGCCAGGCGGATCAGCTCGGCCATGTTCTGCAGCAGGCGGCTATTGTCGCCGACACCCTCGGCGGCGATCAGCATGCAGGCCAGGCCATGATGCGTGGCGGCCACCAGGCGCGCCTCTGCCTGGTCGGCGGCGGCGAGGATGGCGAAGCCGTCCCTGGCCAGTTCGTCGGCGATGCCACGCACCCGTTCGCCGGCGACGCTGTCGGCCTTGATCGCCCGATGGACGATGAGGATGGGGAACTGGAGGTCCTTGTACATCGGGCGGCTACCTCTGCGGGGGCTTCCCCCTCAGGGTAGTTGAGGCTGGTGTCGTCAGTGCCGGCCTCTTCGCGGGTAAACCCGCTCCCACAGGTTCGGGGGGGTTGCCTGTGGGAGCGGGTTTACCCGCGAAAGGGCCGGTACTGTCAGAGAATCAGCTGGCGGGGGCCTCGGTCAGCACCTGCCACATCGCCGGCCCACCCGCCGACTTGGCGACGGCCGCCAAACGCTCGGCATGGGCCTCGAGCTCTTCCTCGCTAGCCATGATCACCTTACCCGCCGCACGACCGGTAATCCGACGGATCTCACTGCCGGTGCTGCCCTGCCCATCCTCGCCCTGCGCGCCATCCCCCGCCAGCGACAGGCTGGTCTGGCCGCCGGTCATCGCCAGGTAGACGTCGGCCAGCAGTTCCGAGTCGAGCAATGCGCCGTGCAGTTCACGGCCAGAGTTGTCGATACCGTAGCGTTTGCACAGCGCATCGAGGCTGTTGCGCTGCCCCGGATGGCGCGAGCGCGCCATCATCAGGGTGTCGAGGATCGGGCAGTGCTGCGAGATGTCGGCGCGATCCTGCTGACCGATCAGCGCGAACTCGTTGTTGATGAAGCCGACGTCGAACGCCGCGTTGTGGATGACCAGGGTGGCGCCCTGGATGAAGTCGAAGAACTCCTCGGCCACATCGCCGAAACGCGGTTTGCCGACCAGGAAGGCGTCGGTGATGCCGTGGACGTTGATCGCACCCTCGTCACTCTCGCGGTCGGGCTGCAGGTAGACATGGAAGTGCCGCCCGGTCAGGCGCCGGCCCACGACCTCGACGCAACCGATCTCGATGATGCGGTGGCCTTCGGCCACCGGCATGCCGGTGGTCTCGGTGTCGAGGATGACGAACCGTTTGTCTTGCTGCTGCTCCACGGGTGACTCCAACTTGCGGGGCTTGAATTCGGGGCGGGAGTATACCGGAATCGGGGCCGCTTTGCGGCCCATCGCGGCACAAGACCGCTCCTACTGGGACCGTGTAAATCCTGTAGGAGCGGCCTTGTGCCGCGAAAGGGCTGCGCAGCAGCCCCAGTTGGCTCAACGCTGAGCCCGCACCTCATCGACCCCACGATTGGCCAACTGGTCGGCCCGCTCGTTGCCCGGGTGGCCGATGTGCCCGCGCACCCACTTCCAGGTCACCTTGTGCCGGTTGACCTGTTCATCGAGGGCCATCCACAGGTCGGCGTTCTTCACCGGCTCCTTGGCGGCGGTCTTCCAGCCGCGCTTCTTCCAGTTGGTCATCCACTCGTTGATGCCCTTCATCACGTACTGGGAGTCGGTGGTCAGCACCACCTCGCACTCGCGCTTGAGCGCCTTCAGGCCCTCGATCGCGGCCATCAGCTCCATGCGGTTGTTGGTGGTCTCGCGCTCGCCGCCCCACAGTTCCTTCTCGACGCCCTTGAAAACCATCAGGACGCCCCAGCCGCCCGGGCCGGGATTGCCCTTGCAGGCACCATCGGTGTAGATCTCGACGCTATCGCTCATGTACCACTCGTGTTCAGTGCTTTTCGGAATCGGGGTGGGTGGCGCTGCGATTGACCTTGGCCAACGGCAGCGGCAGCAGCTTGCCCATCGGCTCGCGGCGCTCAAGGCGCAGCGGCCGCAGGCCGACCACCATCTTGCGCGCCACCAGCAGGTAGACACCGCCACCGGCGCCCTGCCAGCCCCCGGCCACCCGCTCCCAACCGGCCAGGCGCTGTTGCCAGGCCGGCGAGGCAAGCGGCGGACGATAGCACCCGAAGCGGCGTTTCTCCAGCGCGAAGCCCAGCAGGTTGAGCCAGTCGCCGACCCGCGACGCCGAGATGCAGCGGGCCTTGCGCAAGGCGCCCTGGCTGAAGAAATGCCGCACCCCCCAACTGCTCCACGGATTGATGCCGACAATCAGCAGGTGACCGCCCGGGCGCACCGCGCTGGCCGCCTCCCGGAGCAATCCGTGGGGAGAGAGGCTGAAGTCCAGGCCGTGCTGCAGCACCACCACGTCGGCGGCATGTTCCGACAGCGGCCAGGCCTGCTCCTCGCAGACGATCTCCACCCCCGGCAACGGCGCGCCCAGGCGCACGTTGCGCTGCACCTGCGGGGCGTTGGGCGGCGGTTCGACGCAGGGGCCGTAGTGCACCAGGTAGCCACCGAAGAAGCGCCGCAGCTCTTCTTCGAGCAACTTTTCCTCTTCCTTGAGCATCAACTGCCCAAGGGGGCCATTGAACCAGTCGCGGGCCAGGCTGATGAGCTCGACCCAGTCGGGGTCGGCCTGGGCGAAGGCTTGGTCGGTCATTGCATTCTCCCTCGAAGGTTCTCCGGCCGCGCCATCGCGGCTAAGATGCCCTCAATGTCCAGGCTTGGCGATACGGATCCGCACATGATACAGATCGATGCCCTACCCGCTTTCAACGACAACTACATCTGGTTGTTACAGGATACTGCCAATCGCCGCTGCGCAGTGGTCGATCCCGGCGATGCCGGGCCGGTGCTCGCCTGGCTCGGCCAACATCCAGACTGGGCGCTGGAGGCGATCCTGGTCACCCACCACCACCATGACCATGTCGGCGGCGTCGAAGTCCTGAAGCAGGCCACCAGCGCCACTGTCTACGGCCCGGCCAGCGAACGCATCCCGGCCCGCGACGTTGCCCTGGAGGACGGCGCGCAGGTCAAGGCACTGGGCCTGAGGTTCGAGGTCATGGCCATGCCCGGCCACACCTTGGGGCACATCGCCTATTACACTGCGCAATCGCCCACGCCGCTACTGTTCAGTGGCGACACCCTGTTCGCCGCCGGATGCGGGCGCCTGTTCGAAGGCACGCCCGAGCAGATGCACCATTCGCTGCAGCGCCTGGCCGCCCTGCCGGCCGAGACCGAAGTGTACTGCGCCCACGAATACACCCTGAGCAACCTGCGCTTCGCCCGTGCCGTGGAACCGGAAAACCCGCACGTTCTGCAACGGTTCGAAGACGTTACCCGCCTGCGCGCCGACAATCGCATCAGCCTGCCCTCCACCATAGGTCTGGAGCGCCTGACCAACCCGTTTTTGCGCACCGCTGAAACATTCGTTAAACAAAAAGCAGACGAATGGAAGGGACATTCCAACCCCACCCAAGCCACTGTTTTTGCTGCCTTGAGGTCTTGGAAGGACGTGTTCTGATAACCTCAAGATATATCGTGACATAAGCCCAAAGGTTGACCCGGCCGGGGCCGGTTTCTAGAATCGCCCAACTTTTTTGCCCGGATAACCGTTCCAGCCGATGTCTTCCCCTAGCCGCAGAACCGCTCATTCGGTCGCCCTGACGCGACTGGCACAGATCAGTGCACTGGCGCTGGCCGCCACCCTGGTCGGCTGCCAGAGCACCCGTCAGCTCGACGAATCCGACAGCGTTCGCGCGCACAACTACCAGGCGCGGATCAAGCACAAGCCCGCGCCACTGGTGGTCAAGCCCAAGGAAGCGCCGCCCCAGGACGTCTGGGAGCGCATGCGCCAGGGCTTCGCCCTGCAGGACGGCATGGACGTCAACCCGCGCATCGAACAGCAGCGCCTATGGTTCGCCAGCAACCCGTCGTTCCTCGAGAACGCCGGCGAGCGCGGCAGCCTCTACCTGCACTACATCGTCGAGCGCCTCGAAGAACGCGACATGCCGCTGGAACTGGCCCTGCTGCCGGCCATCGAGAGCGCCTACAACCCGATGGCCTACTCCCGCGCGCACGCCGCCGGCATGTGGCAGTTCATCCCGTCCACCGGGCGCCACTTCAAGCTGCGCCAGACCAATTTTTACGATGGCCGTCGCGACGTCACCGCCTCGACCAATGCGGCGCTGGACTACCTGAACCGCCTGCACGACATGTTCAACGGCGACTGGCTGCTGGCCCTGGCGGCCTACAATGCCGGCGAAGGCACCGTCAGCCGCGCCATCGAGCGCAACGAGCGCCTGGGCCTGCCGACCGACTACTGGAACCTGCCGCTGCCGCAGGAAACCCGCGACTACGTGCCCAAGCTGCTGGCCCTGTCGCAGGTGGTCAACACCCCGGCCGCCTACGGGATCAACCTGAACCCGATCGCCAACGAACCCTATTTCGAAGCCGTCGCCATCAACGACCGCCTCGACCTGTCGCGCGTCGCGGCCTTCGCCGACATCGACGAAGACGAGCTGATCCAGCTCAACCCCGCCTTCAAGAAGCGCATGACCGTGGACGGCCCGCAGCAGTTGCTGGTGCCTACCGCCAAGGCACAGTTGCTGAGCGACCGCATGTCCAACCTCAAGCCCGAGGAACTGGTCGCCCTGCAGCCGAACAAGGCCGTGTTCCAGGCCGCCCTGGCCGATGCCAAGGCGCCGGCGGCGCGCAGCTACCGGGTCAAGCGCGGCGACAACCTGGGCAGCATCGCCAAGGCCAACCGCGTCGCGGTCAAGGACATCCAGCGCTGGAACAGCCTGCGCGGCAACAGCCTCAAGGTCGGCCAGGTGCTGGCCCTGCGTGGCGGCAACGCGCCGAGCGCGGCGGCCAACCGCGTGGCCGATGCCAAGCAGCGTTCCACCCAGTACAAGGTGCGCAAGGGCGACTCGTACTACCTGGTGGCCAAGCGTTTCAACGTCGAGATGAAACACCTCAAGCGCTGGAACCCGCGCAGCGGGCATGCGCTCAAGCCGGGGCAGACGCTGACCGTTTACCTGTCGCGTTGATGTGAATCCCGGGGGCGCTTCGCGCCCCTTTCGCGGCACAAGGCCGCTCCTACAGGGATTACGCAGACTCTGTAGGAGCGGCCTTGTGCCGCGAAAGGGCTGCGAAGCAGCCCCAATCAGCCACATTCATCTGACCGGCTCGCACCCTTTTTCCATTCCAGACAAGCTGTTACTGTACCCCGAACCAAGCCCAACGCCTTCTGGATCGGATGCCGACTTGATACGTCCCCTCCTGCTGTCTCTCAGCCTGGCCTTGAGCTTCCCCGCCGTCGCGATGGTGAGCGAAAGCCACGGATACGCGCAGTTCGGCACGCTCAAGTACCCGGCCAGCTTCACCCACTTCGACTGGGTCAATCCGCAAGCCCCCAAAGGCGGCACCTTGCGGGCCATGGCCTTCGGCACCTTCGACACGCTCAACCCCTACACCTTCAAGGGCTCGAGCCCGGTCACCACGCCCAACTTCCTGCAGTACGGCATCAACGAGCTCAACGAGCCGCTGATGGTCGGCACCGGCATGTACGACCCCTCCGGCGACGAGCCCACCTCCAGCTACGGCCTGATCGCCCGCTCCGTCGAGTACAGCGAGGACCGCAGTTGGGTGGTGTTCAACCTGCGCCCCGAGGCGCACTTCCACGACGGCGTGCCGATCACCGCCGCCGATGTCGCCTTCAGCTACCGCACCCTGCTCAAGGACGGCCACCCGATCTACCGCACCAACCTGCAGGAAGTGGCCCGGGTCGACATCCTCGGCCCGCTGCGCATCCGCTTCGTGTTCAAGCGCGCCGGCAACCCGCTGCTGATCCTGCGCCTGGGCGAGATGCCGGTGCTGCCCAGGCACTACTGGGAAAAGCGCGACTTCAAGGCCACCACCTTCGAGCCGCCTTTGGGCAGCGGCCCCTACCGCATCACCGAGGTGCAACCCGGCCGCCGGCTGGTGTTCGAGCGGGTGAAGGACTACTGGGGCAAGGACCTGGCCGTGAACCGCGGCAAGTACAACTTCAAGCGCGTCGAATACGAGTTCTACCGTGACGCCACCGTGGCCTTCGAGGCCTTCAAGGCCGGCGAGTTCGACCTCTACATCGAGCACCAGGCGAAGAACTGGGCCAACGGCTACAACTTCCCCGCCGTGCGCCGCGGTGAGGTGATCAAGGCGCAGATCCCGCACAAGATCCCGACACAGACCCAAGGCCTGTTCATGAACAGCCGCCGCGCCACCTTCAGCGACCCGCGGGTACGCCAGGCGCTGGGCCTGATGCTAGATTTCGAGTGGACCAACCGCGCGCTGTTCAACGGCGCCTACCGGCGCGCCACCAGCTACTACCCCAACAGTGATTTCACCGCCACAGGCCTGCCCACCGGCAAGGAATGGCTGCTGCTCAAGCCGTTCCGCGACCAACTGCCCGAGAAGCTGTTCACCCAGCCCTACCAGGTCAGCCACACCGACGGCAGCGGCATCAGCCGCCCGGCCCTGCGCCAGGCCCTGGCGCTGTTCGCCCAGGCCGGCTGGAAGCTCAACGGCCAGCGCCTGGTGGACAGCAAGGGCCAGCAATTCGGTATGGAACTGCTGCTGGTGAATCCGAACCTCGAACGCATCCTGCAACCTTATGTCGAAAATCTGGCCAGCATCGGCATCGATGCGCGCTTGCGCACCGTCGACCGCGCCCAGTACAAACAACGGCTCGACCAGTTCGATTTCGACATGATCCTGATGACCCTGAACCAGACCCTGAGCCCGGGCCTCGAACAGTGGCTGTATTTCCACTCGAGCCAAGCCGCCACCAAGGGCAGCAAGAACTATGCTGGGGTCAAGGACCCGGTGGTCGACCACCTGCTCGACACCCTGCTCGCCGCCCGCACGCGTGATGACCAGATCGCCGCGGCGCGTGCCCTGGACCGCGTGCTCTCATGGCAGTACTACATGATCCCCAACTGGTACCTCGACAATCACCGCCTGGCCTACCGCAACCGGTTCGCCTTCGTCACCACGCCGCCCTACACCCTCGGGCTGAACAGCTGGTGGATCAAGAAGACTTCGGAGAAAGCCAAATGACGCCCACCTTGCGCCGCCTGGCCGGCAGCCTGTTGCTGGCCTGCCTCACGCTCCCGGCCGTGGCCGCCCCGCAGCACGCCCTGACCCTGTACGACGAGCCGCCAAAATACCCGGCCAACTTCAAGCACTTCGAATACGTCAATCCTGACGCGCCCAAGGGCGGCACCTTCCGCCAGTCCAGCTTCGGCGGCTTCGACAGCCTCAACCCGTTCATCAACAAGGGCGTGCCCGCCGACAACGTCGGCAGCATCTACGACACCCTGATGCGCCAGAGCCTGGACGAGCCCTTCACCGAATACGGCCTGGTGGCCGGCAAGATCGAAAAGGCCCCCGACAACAGCTGGGTGCGCTTCTACCTGCGCCCCGAAGCACGCTTCCACGACGGCCAGCCGATGCGCGCCGAGGACGTGGTGTTCACTTTCAACGCCCTGATCAAGGACGGCGCGCCGCTGTACCGCCAGTACTACGCCGACGTCACCGAGGTGGTCGCCGAAGCCCCGCTCAAGGTGCTGTTCAAGTTCAAGCACACCAACAACCGCGAGTTGCCGCTGATCCTCGGCCAGCTGCCGGTGCTGCCCAAGCACTGGTACGAGGGCCGTGACTTCAACCGCGGCAACCTGGAGATCCCACTGGGCAGCGGCCCGTACAAGGTCGTCGAGGTGAAGGCCGGCCGCTCGATCCGCTACGAGCGGGTCAAGGACTACTGGGCCAAGGACCTGCCGATCAACCGCGGCTTCTACAACTTCGACGTGATGACCTTCGACTCGTACCGCGACAACACCGTCGCCCTCGAAGCCCTCAAGGCCGGCCAGTTCGACTACGCCCTGGAAGTCAGCGCGAAGAACTGGGCCACCGCCTACGACGTGCCCGCCGTGCGCGACGGCCGCCTGATCAAGGAAGAGATCCCCAACGGCAACCCGGTGGGCATGCAGGGCTTCATCTTCAACCTGCGCAAACCCGTGTTCCAGGACATCCGCGTGCGCCACGCCATCAGCCTGCTGATGGACTTCGAATGGACCAACAAGCAGCTGTTCAACGGCGCCTACACCCGCACCGGCAGCTACTTCGAGAACTCCGAGATGGCCGCCAGCGGCCTGCCCTCGCCCGCCGAGCTGAAGATCCTCGAACCACTGCGCGCCAAGGTGCCCGACGAGGTGTTCAACGGCGCCTTCCGCAACCCCGTCACCGACGGCAGCGGCATGATCCGCGACCAGCAGCGCCAGGCCTACAAGCTGCTGCAGGACGCCGGCTGGAAGATCGTCGACGACAAGATGGTCGACAAGGACGGCAAGCCGGTGACCATCGAGTTCCTGCTGGCCCAGACCCAGTTCGAGCGCGTACTGCTGCCGTTCAAGCGCAACCTCGCGGACCTGGGCATCAACCTCGAGATCCGCCGGGTAGATGTATCGCAGTACATCAACCGCCTGCGCTCGCGGGACTACGACATGATCGTCGGCGGTTTCGCGCAATCGAACTCGCCCGGCAACGAGCAGCGTGAATACTGGAACAGCGCCGCCGCCGACAACCCCGGCAGCCGCAACTTCATCGGCCTGCGTGACCCGGCCATCGACCAGTTGGTGGAGCAGTTGATCAACGCTGACTCCCGGCAGAGCCTGATCGACCATTGCCGTGCCCTGGACCGGGTACTGCTGTGGGGCTACTACGTGATCCCCAACTGGCACATCAAGACTTCCCGCGTGGCCTACTGGAACCACATCGGCCACCCCGCCGTGTCGCCCAAGTACGACATCGGCATCGACACCTGGTGGATCAAGCCCGACGTCACGCCTGCCGTGAGCGAAGCCCCCGCCGCGGAAGAGGCCAACTGACATGCTGGCCTATATCCTGCGGCGCCTGCTGCTGATCATCCCGACCCTGTTCGGCATCCTTATCATCAACTTCATCATCGTCCAGGCCGCCCCCGGCGGCCCGGTCGAGCAGATGATCGCCAAGCTCGAAGGCTTCGAAGGCGCCACCAGCCGCATCGCCGGCGGCGGCGCCGAAGTGTCGGTGGCCGGCTCCAACTACCGCGGCGCGCAAGGCCTGGACCCGGCGCTGATCGCCGAAATCGAGCGCATGTACGGCTTCGACAAGTCGGCGCCCGAACGGCTGTGGATCATGGTAAAGAACTACGCCCAACTGGACTTTGGCAACAGCTTCTTCCGCGACGCCAAGGTCATCGACCTGATCGCCGAGAAGATGCCCGTGTCCATTTCGCTGGGGCTATGGAGCACGCTGATCATGTACCTGGTGTCGATCCCCCTGGGGATCGCCAAGGCCGTGCGCCACGGCAGCCACTTCGACGTCTGGACCAGCTCGGCGATCATCGTCGGCTACGCCATCCCCGCGTTCCTGTTCGCCATCCTGCTGATCGTGCTGTTCGCCGGCGGCAGCTACTTCGACTGGTTCCCGCTGCGCGGGCTGACCTCCAACAACTTCGACGAGCTCTCCACCACCGGCAAGGTGCTCGACTACTTCTGGCACCTGGTACTGCCGATCACCGCGCTGGTGATCGGCAACTTCGCCACCATGACCCTGCTGACCAAGAACAGCTTCCTCGACGAGATCAACAAGCAGTACGTGGTCACCGCCAAGGCCAAGGGCCTGAGCCGCACCCGCGTGCTCTACGGCCATGTGTTCCGCAACGCCATGCTGCTGGTGATCGCCGGCTTCCCCTCGGCGTTCATCGGCATCTTCTTCACCGGCTCCTTGCTGATCGAGGTGATCTTCAGCCTCGACGGCCTGGGCCTGATGAGTTTCGAGGCGGCGATCAACCGCGACTACCCGGTGGTGTTCGGCACCTTGTTCATCTTCACCCTGCTTGGTCTGGTGGTGAAGCTGATCGGCGACCTCACCTACACCCTGGTCGATCCACGTATCGACTTCGCCAGCCGGGAGCACTGACATGGCCCTGTCCCCCCTCAATCGCCGTCGCTTCGAGCGCTTCAAGGCCAACCGCCGCGGCTGGTGGTCGCTGTGGATCTTCCTGGTGCTGTTCGTGCTGAGCCTGGGCGCCGAGTTCATCGCCAACGACAAGCCGATTGCCGTGCGCTACGACGGCGAATGGTACTTCCCCGCCTTCAAGCGCTACCCGGAGACGACCTTTGGCGGCGAGTTCCCGCTGGAGGCCAACTACAAGAGCCCGTACATCCGCGAGCTGATGGAGAAGAAGGACGCCTTCGTGCTGTGGGCGCCGATCCCCTACAGCTACCAGAGCATCAACTATGACCTGAAAGTACCGGCCCCCGCACCGCCCTCCACCGACAACCTGCTCGGCACCGACGACCAGGGCCGCGACGTGCTGGCCCGGGTGATCTACGGCTTCCGTATCTCGGTGCTGTTCGCCCTGACGCTGACCATCGCCAGCTCCATCGTCGGCGTGATCGCCGGCGCCTTGCAGGGCTTCTACGGCGGCTGGGTGGACCTCGCCGGCCAGCGCTTTTTGGAGATCTGGTCCGGCCTGCCGGTGCTGTACCTGCTGATCATCCTCGCCAGCTTCGTGCAGCCCAACTTCTGGTGGTTGCTGGGCATCATGCTGCTGTTCTCGTGGATGAGCCTGGTTGATGTGGTGCGCGCCGAGTTCCTGCGCGGGCGCAACCTCGAATACGTACGCGCCGCCCGCGCCTTGGGGATGAGCAACGGCCCGATCATGTACCGCCACATCCTGCCCAACGCCATGATCTCGACCATGACCTTCATGCCGTTCATCCTCACCGGCGCCATCGGCACCCTCACCGCCCTGGACTTCCTCGGCTTCGGCCTGCCCGCAGGTTCCCCGTCGCTGGGAGAGCTGGTGGCCCAGGGCAAGTCCAACCTGCAAGCCCCGTGGCTGGGCATCAGCGCCTTCGCCGTGCTGGCGGTGATGCTGAGCCTGCTGGTATTCATCGGCGAATCCGCCCGCGACGCCTTTGACCCGAGGAAATGACATGAGCCAAGACACCCTGATCGAAGTCCGCGACCTGGCGGTGGAGTTCGTCACTGGCGAGCAGGTCAACCGCGTGGTCGACGGCATCAGCTTCGACATCCGCAAGGGCGAAACCCTGGCCCTGGTCGGCGAAAGCGGCTCGGGCAAGTCGGTGACCGCCCATTCGATTTTGCGCCTGCTGCCCTACCCGCTGGCCCGGCATCCCTCCGGCACCATCCATTACGAAGGCAAAGACCTGCTGCACCTGGGCGAGAAGCCCATGCAGCGGATTCGCGGCAACCGCATTGCGATGATCTTCCAGGAGCCGATGACCTCGCTGAACCCGCTGCACAGCATCGAGAAGCAGATCAACGAGATCCTGTTGCTGCACAAGGGACTCACCGGCAAGGCCGCCACCGCCCGCACACTTGAGCTGCTGGAACTGGTCGGCATTCCCGAGCCGCACAAGCGCCTGAAAGCCCTGCCCCATGAGCTGTCCGGTGGCCAGCGCCAGCGGGTGATGATCGCCATGGCCCTGGCCAACGAACCCGAACTGCTGATCGCTGACGAGCCCACCACGGCGCTCGACGTGACCGTGCAGTTGAAGATTCTCGACCTGCTCAAGGAGCTGCAGGCGCGCCTCGGCATGGCCCTGCTGCTGATCAGCCACGACCTCAACCTGGTTCGCCGCATCGCCCACCGCGTGTGCGTGATGCAGTGCGGCAAGATCGTCGAGCAGGCCGACTGCGCCACGCTGTTCAGCAAGCCGCAGCATCCGTATACACAGATGCTGATCAATGCCGAGCCCAGCGGCGCACCTGCCGCGAATGCCGAAGGGGCGCCGTTGCTGGAGGTGAAGGACCTGAAGGTGTGGTTCCCGATCAAAAAGGGGCTGCTGCGCCGGACCGTGGACCATGTGAAGGCGGTGGATGGGGTGAACTTCAGCCTGCCCCGGGGGCAGACGCTGGGGATCGTTGGCGAGAGTGGATCGGGCAAGTCGACCTTGGGGTTGGCCATCTTGCGGTTGATTTCCAGCCAGGGAGGGATTCGCTTCCATGGACAGAATCTTGAAGGGCTGAATCAGAAGGAAGTGCGGCCGCTGCGGCGGGAGATGCAGGTGGTGTTTCAGGATCCCTTTGGCAGCCTGAGCCCGCGCATGTGTGTGGCGGATATCGTTGGCGAAGGGTTACGGATTCACAAGATCGGTACACCGGCTGAGCAAGAAGCGGCGATTATTGCGGCGTTGGAGGAAGTGGGGCTGGATCCGAGGACGCGGCACCGGTATCCCCATGAGTTTTCTGGGGGGCAAAGGCAGCGGATTGCGATTGCTCGGGCGTTGGTGTTGAAGCCGGCGCTGATTTTGCTGGATGAGCCGACCTCGGCGCTGGATCGGACGGTGCAGCGGCAGGTGGTTGAGCTTTTGCGGAATTTGCAGGTTAAGTACAACCTGACTTACCTGTTCATCAGTCATGACCTGGCGGTGGTCAAGGCGTTGAGTCATCAGTTGATGGTGATCAAGCATGGGCAGGTGGTTGAGCAAGGGGATGCGGGGGCTATTTTTCATGAGCCGAAGCATGGGTATACGAGGCAGTTGTTGGAGGCGGCATTTTTAAATTTTCAAATTTAAACTTACCCCAAAGCCATGAAGCTCTTAGCCAACAACCAAAACCAGGCTATAAAACCCTTACACCAGACATTAGAGCGCCGTAAAAACCAAAATCCGAGACCCTTAACCTCTGCAACCCCCATATTAAGCGAGACCTGAATGAGTAACTCACATATTCACGAATTCGCCCTTGACTATTGTTTCTCAAACACTCCTCCCCGTTACGCGCTTCTACTGACAGGAGCCTGGGGCTCAGGAAAAACGTGGTTCATTGAAAAGCTAATTAGCGAGCTAAACAACAAGGAGGCAAAAGAGTTGTACATCAGTCTCTATGGCCTCAGCTCATTCTCGGCAATTGAATATGAATTCTACAGAAAGCTCCATCCTGTTTTATCAAAAAAAGGAATGGAGCTCGCAGGAAAGGTTCTCAAGGGAGCACTAAAGGCAACCATAAAACTTGATTTAGATTCGGACGGCAAAGACGATGTCTCAGCCACCGCCTCCATTCCGAGCGTGAACCTTCCTGAATACTTAACTAACACATCAGGCTTCACTTTAATCTTCGACGACATTGAGCGGTGCTCAATAAACCTACCAGACCTATTGGGCTACATAAACCACTTCGTAGAGCACCAGAGCTACAAAGCAATACTTATTGCCAACGAAGAAGAGCTTGATAAAAATGACAAGTACAAGCTCATCAAAGAAAAACTAGTTGGCAGGACATTTGAAATCACTCCCCAAATCGATGAGGCTTTAGATAAATTCATCGAAGACTCAGGCTTAGAAAAATTCTTCGAGCCTCACCGAGAGCTGATAAAAGAAATTCATCACCAAGCAGGCTATAAAAACCTACGCCACTTACGGCAAGCCATATTGGAATTTTCACGTTTAGAGCAAAGACTTCCAGACGATATCACCCAGTCTTCTGAGCTAATGGCTCATTTCCTAAGGTTATTTCTTGTATTCACATTCGAGATTCGTCACGGGAAAATGGCCCCAAACGACATTCTAAACCTCAAAGATCAATGGATAAATTACTCCATATCTAAATCTCGCGACAACAAGACAACCGCCCAAGAAAAACCACTAGCAGTTATACTTTCGGAAAAATACGCCGACTTTGAAAGCCACGACCTCCTTTTGGAAATAAACACATGGATAGATATTTTATGGAAAGGAATTATAGATGCAAGCACCATTACCGACCACCTAAAAAACAGCAGATACCTAGTCTCAAAAACCTCTCCTAACTGGGTTAGGCTATGGAACTTCAGATCTCACTCAGACACTGACTTTACGACTTTAGCATCCGAAGTCTGGCAACAATTCAAAAATACGAAATTCACTGCCCACCATGAAATAAAACACATCGTGGGGATGATGATATTTTTTTCAGAGCACGGTCTATTCGAAGAAAGCATTGAATCAATAACGGAAACTGCCGTTACTTGCATTGATGCGATTCGCGAACAAGGCCACTTCAGCGCTCGCCGAACTGCCGAATTTCGTGAAGATGAATCCGCATTGGGAATGTGCTATTTCTCTAGGGAACATGAAAAATTTCGCGATATCTGTGAGTACCTAAGAAAACAAGAGCGAGAGTCTTATCTTGAAACCCTCCCTTCCTTGGGTGAAAGACTACTCTCAAAGCTGGAAGCCACACCTTCTGCTTTTTCGCAGTCCCTCTATACATCTAGCTATGGCTGCGGTGAATATTATGACACCCCTATCCTGCGCAGCATCCTGCCAGAGGCTTTTACCAGCACCTTATTTAAACTAAAACCTGAAGATTTATACGATGCCTGTAAATTCTTCAAAGAGCGCTATAGAGCCTCTGGCCTGCTGGAAATCCATACAGAATTACAATGGATCACCGCTGTAAAGTACATTATTGATCAAGAAGCCGCCGCACGCCCCAAAAGTTTGTTTGGGCATTGCCTAAAAGAAGTCTCAGCTCAGCTAATCAACAAAGCATTAGAGGACCTGAAAAGCTGCAATCAACGCTTAACACCCCCAGAGGCATCAGATTTCCCTGCTTCCTTGTAGTCCATTTCCCAAACATACTCTCACTGCCTTTTTTCCGTTGCGGTCGGTGCGGCATCGCCCTAGTCTCAGCAAGTCGCTGAACTCAGCGATCGGCTTTGACAGGCCGCGACGGTACTAGGGTATGCAGCACCTTCAACGGTAGCTGTACGTGCGGGCACGCTTGCGTGCGCCGGAACTTCCTATGTCCGCCGGTCTGTCAACCCACGTACAGCTGCCACCCTTCTGTTTGACAGCGGGCCGGTGGTGGCTCCTTTAGGGATATAGGAGCTCAACATGTTAAAGATCGTCCCCGATCCACCCCACAACCACCACTCCCTCGAAGACACCATCATCCAGGCCACCGAGTACGCCCTGTGTGCGCAGACCGTGGCTCATCAGGCTGTTCTGCTGCATCCCAAGTCGCCCGTGTCGATCCTGGTCATGGCCGCGATGCATGAAATGGAGGCGCTGCGAGTGCTGCTCGAGTCGGCGTTGATTCAGGTGCAGATGCCGCAGGTGGAGCCTCGGACGTTGCATTAAGGCGTTAGCCATAGGTTGCCTGGGCTGGCCTCATCGCCGGCAAGCCGGCTCCCACAGGGGATCGGCGTGGCTGCGCGGCAGATGTTGTGTAGCTGATTGCTGGACTACCTGCTTGCCCAGGCACCGATCATTTCAGGGAGATTGAGCCATGAGCACAGACGACACCACGCCCCACACCACCGTGGGCAAGACCAAGTTCTACCAGGGTGAAAAGCATACCGACCCGCTGTTCTGCATCGAACCCGGCATCCCTTGCCAGCACGCACGGGAACAGGCTTCGGAATTGATGGGCTGCGTGTGCGACCTGACCATCACCGGGATCATGGAGGAAAAGCCTCAGCTGATCTGGGCATCGTATTACCTGAGCGCGCTGGCCAAGGCGCTGATGGATGATGCGGAGTTGGGGATGAAGCACTGACTTCACAGGTAAACGCGGACCCTGTAGGAGCGGCCTTGTGTCGCGAAAGGGCCGCAAAGCGGCCCCAGGTTTCTGATGTGTTGCGAAGATTGCTGGGGCTGCTACGCAGCCCTTTCCGACCGGTCCGACGCCTCGGCAAGGCCGCTCCTACACCGGCTAAGCTTTGGGCATAAATTCGGGATGTCTCCATGGAATGTCATATCCGCCGCGCTCAGCGCGAAGACGCAGAAGCCATCAGCCGCATCGTGATCACGGCATTGCGCGAATCCAACTCGCAGGATTACCCGGCAGAGGTGATCGCCCAGGTCGAGCAGAGCTTTTCACCTGCGGCGGTCAGTGCATTGCTCGATAGCCGAATGGTATTCGTAGCAGTCAACCAAAACGAATTGCTGGGGACGGCAAGCCTGGATGGCGAGGTTGTCAGGACAGTGTTCGTCGCTCCAATCCATCATCGGACAGGTGTCGGCAAACGGTTGATGGAGGCCGTTCATGCTGCAGCGATCAGGGCAGGTGTCATGGCACTGCGCGTTCCTTCATCCATCACCGCCCAAGGGTTCTACGCGCGGTTGGGGTATCGGAAGCTTCGTGATGAATTCCATGGCGTGGAGCGCACCATTGTCATGGAAAAGTCCACGCTGACCATGACGGAGGCGGCCCTCGCGATTAACGTTTCTTGCGAGCATCTGGCAAAGCTGCTGGATGAGGGAGCAATCCCCCATTCCAGCGCTGAAGGTGAACGGGCTATCACGTTCTCCGAGCTGATTGCCTACAAGGACAAGCGAGACGAAGCCAGTCGTGGAGCGATGGATGAATTGGCAACCCAAGCCCAAAACCTGAACATGGGTTATGAGTGAGTCCGTTCACATGCGCTCGGCTAACCTTGCAGGGTGTTCATTCGAGCGTCGCAGTGTTTGGCACCGGCATTGCCGGTGATCGCGGGGCAAGCCCGCTCCCACGCTGCATTCCATTCTTCGCAACACATCAGAAACCGGGGGCCGCTTTGCGGCCCTTTCGCGACACAAAGCCGCTCCTACAGGTTGCGCGTAGGTTTGAATGGGTTGTCAGGGCAAAACGGCCTGCAGACGCTGGTCGATTGCCTGCCTCAACTCATGAACATACCGCTCGAAACATTCGATGGCCTGCTCCAGCGTCACTTCGGGACCTGACTCGCAAACCACCCAACAGGACCATAGTGAGAAGACCGATCTGGCGCGGCAGTAGCGCAGCGCGAGGATCGGCTCCTCTTCTTCGTCCATCGAGGCGTAGTAAAAATCCTGAGCCCCATGGGTGGCGACGGCTTTCAACCATTGCGTCACCACGTTCGCCAATTCGAGCAGCAAGCAGTACTCCACCTGCAAGAAAACCTGCCCTTGCACTTCAATGCTCAGGCGGCCCTCGGTAAAGGCCGCCGCGTTGTAGCCCGACATGTCATCCGGCAATGTGAGCAATTCAAAGTCGATCTTCATCGGTGTTCGCCTGCCCTGAACGTCTATCAGCGCTTGCCCAGCATCGCCTGGCGCTCCCGCCAGATTTCCTGCACGAACGGATCAGTCACGCCATACAGGCCATGCCCCCGGCGAATGATCAGGTTCGCCGCCAGCAACTCATTGGCCACCGGCTGGATCTCCTCCACCCGCACTTCACGCCCCACGAACGTCGAATACTCCCCCGCCGCCTCGCTGGAAAACACACCCCGCGTCTCGCCATCCACGGAGGCGATCCGGGCGAAAATGGCCTGGGCCAGCACGCCCAGTTCCTCGACCTTCATCAGTTCCAGGTCGGCCGCCGCCGAACGCAGCGTGGCCGCGATCACCGGCAGCACCACATCCGCCCCAGAACCGAGGCTGGGCGAGTGAATCAACTGACGCAGGGCACGGATGAACTCTTCAGGCCGGCTGCCCAGTGTCTTGAACGCTTCGGTCGCCACCTCCAGCGAGGGCAGGTTGTCGAGGCCATCTGCGGCGAGCCGCTGGAGCCAGAACGCGACATAGCCCTCGTCCAGCACCGGATAAGCCACGTTGGTGGCGCCGGCAAACGCCTGGTTACGCCGGGCGGTCAGCTCGTTGACCATGGCCCGGTGCGAGCCGGTGCCGATGAACAGGAAATGCCCAGGCGTCGCGGGCCTTGGGTTGATGGCGTCACGTGCGGCCTTCAGGGCCAGCATCATCTGCTGCCCGTCTTCTGTGGTGATGGCATGCTGCACTTCGTCGACGATCAGCACGACTGTCGCCTTGGCCTGGTCCACCGCTTCGGTCAGCGCTTCGGCGAGTGTCACGCCGCCTGCCTCACCCAGGGTATCGAGGTTGAAACCGAACTTGAAACCGGCCAGCTCCACCTCGGCGCCACGCACGCGCTTGAGACGTTGCATGAACGACGAGGTCGGTGTCTGCAATTCGTGCAGGGCTTTGCGCACGGCAGCCAGCACCAGCTTCACCGGGCTTGTCTGGGTGTCGCTCCACAGGTCGACGTAGATCACCAGTGCGCCCTGTGCCTCCAGGGCCGGGATCAGATCGTTCTTGAGGAAGGTGGTCTTGCCCGTCCGGCGCAGGCCGGACAGGAACAACCCGGAACGCAGGCCGATATCCAGTGCAGAGGGCTTGAGCAGTTGCCTGGCCATATCGGCCGCCAGTTCCGGGCGCAGGAAAATGTCAGCCATGGGTTTATCCTAAATTATGAGTTACCAATAATTATTGGCCTGGAATAATTCCGTGTAAAGCTGCAGTGGCATACGCATCACCTCAAGACTCAACCTCCATAAGCCCCGGCGTGGACTTGCTGAACCCCGCCGTCAGCCACATCAGGTACAACCCGCCACACACCAGCCAAGCCACCCCGGCCAGTATCACCACCGTGCTCAGCAGCGACAGCAGATACAGGTTCACCCCAATCGCCAGCAGCGGAAACACCACGAACCCCACCCCGCTCAACCGCTGCTTGCGCCGCTCACGCAGGTAGTACGCAATCACGCAGACATTCACCGCCGCAAACGCCAGGAACGCGCCGAAGTTGATCAGCGAAGCGGCCGAGCTCACATCCGCGCCGATCCCGATCAACCCCAGCCCGGCAATCAGCAGCAGGTTGAACACCGGCGTGCGCGCTCTGCCCTGCAGCTTGGCGAAATAACGCGGCGGCAGCACGCCTTCGCGGCCCATGAAGTACAGCAAGCGGCTGGCGCTGACCTGCACCGCCAGGCACGAGGCGAAGCCGGCGACGATGCCGCCGAGGTTGACGAAGTCGGCGAAGAACTGCCCACCCACCTCGATCGACAGCGCATAGGTCGCAGTCTCTGGGTCGGCGAACTGGCCGCCGGGATGGCTAAGTTGCATCAGGTAGGCCACCGCCGTGAACAGCAGCCCGCCCACGCTGATCACCAGCAGCACCGCCCGGGGGATGTCGCGCTTGGGCTGCTCGGCCTCCTCGGCCAGGGTGGTCACGGCGTCGAACCCGAGGAACGAATAGGCGGCGATGGCGGCGGCGGCGGTGAGGCCGGTCAAGGTGCTGTGCTCGTTCCATACGGGGTGGGTGAAGCCGATCTGGGGCTGGCCGGCCACATAGCGCAGGCAGTAGCCAATGAACAGCAGCACCAGCGCCACGCTCAGGACCGTAAGCACTTTGTTCAGGCGGTCGGTCAGGGTCATGCCGCTGACGGTCACCGCCGTGGTCAGACCGATGTTGATCAGCAGCCAGCCCCAGGTGGGCACCTGCGGGAACTGGGCGTTGAGGAACACCGACTGCAGCAGCCAGGCGACCATGGGCATGAACAGGTAGGCCAGCAGCACCGCCCAGCCGACCACGAAGCCGCAGCCGGGGCCGAGCAGGCGCTTGGCGTAGTAGTAGGCCGAGCCGGACACCGGGAACAGGCGCGACAGCTTGGCGTAGCTCAGGGCCGACAGCAGCATGGCGCCAGTGGCCAACAGGAAGGCGCTGGGGGCGATGCCGTCGCTGCGTTCGGAAATCACGCCGAAGATCACCATGGCCAGGCTCGGGCACATGTAGGCCAGGCCGAAGACGGTCAGGGAGGTCAGGGAGAGTTTTGCGGGGGTGGCGTCAGGCATGGGTGGCCTCCTGGCGCGCAGGGGCGATGCCACGGGCTGGGCCGTGAGCGAAATGAGCCATGGGTCATCCTCTTGTGATTGTTCTAGGAAATTGCCAAGCCGGTCTGCAGCACGCTAAGCAGGTGCAGGTGCAGGTGCAGGGAATGCAGCGTGGGAGCGGGCTTGCCCCGCGATGCAGGCAATGTGGTGGATGACACCGGCCTTGCCGGTGATCGCGGGGCAAGCCCGCTCCCACGCTGCGACCGCGAAGCCCGCTCTCACGCGGTTTCCAGGTGGTCACGCGCAAGCAAGCTGCCAGCCCAGTATGCGGATCCCCGTGCGGATTCCTATAACGTCGAAGGATTAACCTGGGGGTAATGGCGCAGGGGAATCACGGCGCCGGTTGCAGGCTGGCGAGGTCTTCACCGGCCAGGAACAGCAGCGAAAAAAGCTCGCTCTGGGAGTTCACGTCCAGCTTGCGGTACACGTTGCGTCGATGGACCTTCACCGTCTCGGCCGACAGCTTGAGCTTGATGGCCGTCTCCTTGTTCGAATGCCCCGACAGGATCAACCGCACCACGTCCAGCTCCCGCGCCGTGAGCACCGACTCAAGTTGCCGGCGCGCCTCGTCGCGCCCCTGGGCCAGGCCCAGCGCGGGCTTGGCCGGTGCGCGCTCGGGCACTTGTTCGAAGTGCAGGCGCTGGCGCAGCAGACCGATCAGCCAGGGGCGTACCAGCTCCAGCTGGGCGATGGCCTGGGCGTCGAAACGTGAGCGCCCGCCCAGCGACAGGCACAGTGTGCGCCCATCGCCCAGGGCCAGGTTGAACTGCACCTCGTCGGCGACCACGTTGTGGGTGAAGTACAGGCGGTAGTAGTCGGTCTGCTGGAACTGCTCCGGGGCCACGTCGGCCAGGCGCACCAGGCCGGTCAGCGGCCGCTCGCGGCTGCTGATGTAGAACGGGTCGAGCAGGTACAGGCCGTTGGCGTACACACTCACCAGCGGGTCGATGCCCTCGCGCTCGTAAGGGCTCTGGTCGAAGATCAGCGGCTTGTCGTGGCTGAACAGCAGCGCCACCCAGGTATCCACCTCGACGAAGTCGCCGAGCAGCGTCGCCAGTGTGCGCCAGAAGCTCGGCCGGTCGAGGTGCTCGATGCATTGGCCCACACCCTGGTGCCACGAAAGATCCTGCAGGCTCAAGCTCATGCCCTACCCCCGGGTTAACCCGTCGAAGTGATTGTTTTGCCAGTGATTGTTTTCATACTTGCACCACCCTTCGCAAATGTCACTCGCCCGCGGAAGGGTCGGGCCCAGCGAGACGGATTGCCCATGAAGATCGAAGTGGTACAGACGACAACCCGCGACGGCGACACCGCCCACAACCTGCGCGGTATCCTCGAGGCCCTGGCCCAGTGCGCGCCGGACACCGATATCCTGCTGTTCCCCGAGTCGCACCTGACCGGTTTTCTCACTGAGGACGACGTCGGCATGCTGTCCGAAGCCATCGACGGCGATGCCGTGCAGGCGGTGGTCGCGGCGGCGCGCCAGCACAATGTCGCGGTGGTGCTGGGGTTGTACGAAAACGATGGCGGCACGTTCTACAACACCACCCTGTTCATCGCCCCTGAAGGCATCCTGCTCTCCTACCGCAAGACCCACTTGTGGTTGCCGGAGCACGGCATCGTGGTACCGGGCGACCGTTTCGCCACCGTCGAATGGCGCGGCGTGCGCCTGGGCCTGTTGATCTGCTACGACAGCGAATTCCCCGAGACAGCGAGGGCGCTGAAGGCCCTGGGCGCGCAGTTGATGCTGATCACCGATGGCCTGGCTGAACCGGAGGATCATGTGCACCGGGTATCGGTGATGGCCCGGGCGATGGAGAACCAGGTGTTCGCCGTGGTCGCCAACCGCGTGGGCGATGGGCCGGATGGCTGCGTGTTCGTGGGGGCGAGCCTGGCGGTGGACCCGTATGGCCGCACGCTGTTCGAGGCTGGGCGCGGCGAGTCGAGGCATAGCGTGACCCTGGACCTGTCGCTGATCGGCAAGGCCCGCGCCTTCCATGACTACAGCGCCAACCAGCGCATCCAGTTGCCGGGTGAGCGGATCGAGCATGCCAGTGGCGTATGGGAGCTGGTTATCGATTAAGGGAAAACACGACAGGGCAGGACGCAGAGGATTTCGGATAAAGCTGCCGTAGCCAGAATGAGGCTATCGGCAGCACAGGCACCCACTGACCCGCGGCTGATCAGGATCGTTTCCGAGAAACGTGACCATGACTTCCATTCCCGTTCGTGGGGCAGTGCTTTCACAGCACCATTCGGACTCCACCGACAACCAGCAACAGCTCTTGTCGTCGAACCTGTCCTCAGGATCCCAGGGAAACTTGACCTGAATCCGGGCAAGGCGCCGATCACACCGGCTCTCGTCATCCTCCACGGCAATGACCACGGCGGTCTGATTCTCCACCACCCGGGGCTTGGCATGAACCAGGGGCGGACGATAAAGCACGCCCCACGGCAGCACCGTCTGGCCATCGGCAAACACAAGCACATGGCCTTGGGCACTGTGCTGGAAGTGGAAGCGAATGCCCTCCTCTTCACACAAGCGCTGGACGAAGTGCAGATCCGTTTCGCCATACTGGGTGCAGTAGTCGCGCTCGGGGTAGCTCGCACTCAGCTCGAAGCGATAGGCGTCTCCCACGATCCCATGCTCTTCCAATACCAAGGCGACGATCCTGGGCACTGAGAACTGTTGAAAGATCCGCTGGTTGATGCGGTGACGCAGGTAGGACAAATGCGGCACCAGAGTCAACCTGTAACGCGCCGAACACGGGGCCTGCCCCATCGGCGCGATGTGGTAGATCCGCCCATGGATGCCATTGCCGTTCATGTCGAAGCTGAAGAAGGCCTCGAGGTCGAGGAAGCGTTCAAGGTCCAGGCTAGGCCGTTCGCTGGCCAGTTCCACGTTGAAGAAGAAAGGCCTGTTGGCCACCGCTTCCCCGGTGTAGCCGAGCACCTGGAAATCGTGCTCCACACCTTTGATCGTCAAGTTCAAGTATGTCTTATGGGCTGGGCTGAACATCCGCTGTTCTCCTCCGGCATAAGATGAAATCAGGTGCGCAAGACCATCGCCCGCTACTGCCAAACAGCCGGGTTCCACGAAACGATGGTATTCGCGGGGCGCTGAAGCAATCGGCCGCAGGCAACCCTGTTCAACGCGCTGCCCGATACACCCTTGCACCAGGCAGCTGGCGACACATCAGCTCAGGTCAAACGCCACTCTTCACCTTGGTCCAGACCCGTGTGCGGATCCGCTCCAGTTTCAACGGCAGCGGCTCGAGCGGGATCAACGTGGCAACCGTCTTCTTGTCGGGGTAGATCCACGGGTTGTCCCGCAGCGCCTGTTCGACGAACTGGGTGGCGTCCTTGTTGGCGTTGGGGTACAGGGTGTGGTTCGAGGTCTTGGCGATCACTTCCGGGCGCATCATGTAGTTGATGAACGCCATGCCTGCCTTGGGATGGGGCGCATCCTTGAGCAGCACCAGGTTTTCCGACCACACCAGCGCGCCTTCGCGCGGCAGGCTGTAGCCGATCCGCCGCCCGGTGTTGTTCTTCTCGTTGAGGGCCTGGGCGGCCAGGGCGCCGTTGGCCCAGCCGACCACCGCGCAGATATTGCCGTCGGCCATGTCGGTGTCGATGCGCGACGAGTCGAAATACAGCACGTACGGGCGGATCTTCATCAGCAGGTCTTGCGCCTTCTGGTAGTCCGCCGGGTTGCTGCTGTTGCTGGGCAGGCCCAGGTAGTTCAGGGCAATCGAGATGATCTCGCTGGGCGAGTCGAGCATCGCCACGCCGCAGGATTTGAGCTTGCTGATGTTCTCTTCCTTGAAGATCAGGTCCCAGCTGTCCACCGGCGCCTGGTCGCCCAACGCGGCCTTGACCTTGTCGATGTCGTAGCCGATGCCGGTGGTGCCCCACAGGTAGGGCACGGCGTAGCGGTTGCCGGGGTCGTTGACCGCCAGCTGGGCAAGGATATCGGGGTCGATATGCGAAAGATTACCCAGTTGCACGCGGTCCAGCGGCTGCAGCACGCCCGCCGCGATCAGGCTGGGCAGCACGTTGGAAGTGGCCACCACCACGTCATACCCGGTGCGCCCGGCCATGACCTTGCTCTGCATGATGTCGGCGCTGTCGAACGCGTCCATGTGCACGCGGGTGCCGGTTTCCTGCTCGAACGCCTTCGGCGTCTCCGGTGCGAGCAGCCCGAACCAGTTGTACAGGTGCATCCCGGGCTCGGCGGCCAGCACCGAGGTACTGATCCCCGCACAGAGCAGCGAGGCCGAAAAAAGGGTTCGCAAACGTGACCGTCTCATGCAACATCCTTATCGAATCGATGTATCTTCACGGCCATCCTAGGCCCAGTGAGCGACTATACCGGGCAGGACCGGATAGTAAATACCTCGGAATACTTACCTCTGACCCGCGAATGCCTAACCCAAAAGGGGTAGATAATGCCGTTCGACCTGCAAAGCCTGGCCTGGCACCGATCGATCGGCAAGCTGATCATGCAGCTGGACCGTCCGGCGTTCTGGAGTTCGCTGGTTAGGGTGTTGAACGAGTACGTGCAGATCGACAACTGGGTGGTGCTGATCTTCGCCAACCAGCAAGTGGAAGTGGTGAGCTTGCCCGAGGTGGCGGATGCCGAAGAGGTCAACGCGTTCATCCATCGTTATGTGAAGGGGCTCTACCTGCTGGACCCGTTCTACATCGCCAATCGGGAAAACCCGCAGAGCGGGTTCTTCCACCTGCTGGATATCGCGCCGGAGTACTTTCTCGAAACCGAGTACTACCACCAGTACTTCGCGCACTACATCTCGGCCGATGAAGCACAATACAACGTTCAGCTCGACGCCGACCGCACGCTGTGCATCTCCATTGGCAGCAAGGCGCGCTTCAGCCAGGAGCAGATCACCATCCTCGACCTCATCAAGCCCTGGGTGACGGCCTTGATGCACCAGCGCATGGCCTTTGAAGTGGACGTCGAGAAGGACCTTGCCGAGGCACCGCCCTGGCAGGAAACACTGAGCCAGCTGGGCGCGCAGATCACCACCCGTGAAAGCGATGTGCTCAGGCTGCTGCTGAGCGGTTTCTCCAACAAAGAGATTGCCGGGAAACTTTCACTCTCGGCGGAAACGGTGAAAGTGCACCGCCGGAATATTTACGCCAAGTTGAATATCAAGTCGCAATCGGAATTGTTTGCTCGGTTTTTTGTGCCGAAGCCGGATGTTTTCTGTTCAAGCTGAATTCAGGCTTCTTGACGGACGCTGATCCCTGACCATCCGGTGCTTTGCAGCAACAACAAGGCAAACACCGCACAGCCCGACAAAGGCCATCCCAGAAACACCATGAACCACGGCGACCCTGGAAACCAGCACATGATCGCCAGGTTTGCTACGACCCCGCAGCCCCGCCCAGGCCGAGCCGATCCATTCCGGCGCCCGGGTGCTGCGCAGGAAATGCCGGTACAGCTTTAGCCCTGTGTTCACGCCAATAAGGCCTATGAGCAACACAATGACCAAGCCAATGCGATTCAGTTGATAGTCCCAAGGGTCATCAAACCCGTTATAGATCATCCCCGGGAGCAAGAACACGGCGAATGTGGTGCAGTATCCCGTTACCAAAAACACGGGCAGCACCACGACCAACCCCAATAGCCGAATGGCCAGTTTTCTGAGTACTGAAGGGGTATCGCTCATATCGACTGTCCTTGTCATTCGAGAACCAACGGCCCGCAGCCTCGTGGCTGGGCGGCGCACGCTAGCACAGCCGGCCTTCGGGCACGAGTGCTAGCAGGGCCGCCTTGCGGCCCATCGCCGGCAAGCCGGTTCCCACAGGTACAGCGCAATCCTCAGGAGCAGCACGGTCCTGTGGGAGCTGGCTTGCCAGCGATGGGCTGCGCAGCAGCCCCAATTGCGCTTGCTGAACCCTGCGCCGAACACCGCCCATCGATGACCAGCACCGCCACGCAGCAGGCATAGACCGCGAGAGCGCCGCTCATGCCCCGCGCCTCTGCGCAAAGCCCCTGACCACGACGTACAGCAACGGCCCCAGGGAGACAAACACCGCCGTCAGCAGCAGATAGGGCAAGACACCAAGCAACGATCCGCCTCGCTGGCGCTGGTCGCTTACCATCCACACACAGCCCAGCCCGGCCATCACATACAGGTCGATAACGACCTGGGCCGTATCGGGTCGGGACATCAGGTCAAGGCCAAAGGCGATGAGCGACTGATCCGCAATCATCAGGGTCCAGCCGGTGTACAGGGTAAACAGCAGCAACACTGGTAGCGCGATCCATTCAGCTTTCATTGTCCGACTCCTTGGCAGGGACCTGTAGGAGCGGGCTTGCCCCGCGATGCAGGCGCCGCGGAGCCTGGCACCCGCTACGCGGGTGATCGCGGGACCAGCCCGCTCCCCCGCAGCCCCAGTAAAATCTAAGAGTTGTGCTTTGTTCGATGAACGCGATCTTGCTTTCACGGTAGTGATAGAGTCGTCCCCGCCTCAATGACCTCGCAGGTCATGGACGCATCAGCCAAGGACAGCCAGAGTCGCAGCATGAGCCCTTCTCCCTTTCATTCCACGCAAACACCTGCCATCACCGATGCAGGAGAGCACCTGCGCCGACTGCGCCGCCAGGCCGGCCTCAGCCAACTCGACCTGGCGCTGTTGGCAGGCCTGTCGCAACGCCACCTGAGCTGCGTGGAAACTGGCCGCGCCAAGGCCAGCCCAAGCACGCTGCACGCCCTGCTCAGCGCACTGGAAGTGCCGCTCGACCACTGCAACGATGTGTTCCTTGCGGCAGGCTACGCACCGCGCTACGCAGCCTCGGCACCCGACGCCCCGGCCATGAAGATGGTGCACGACGCGCTGGAGTACATCCTGCAGGCCAACAACCCCGCGCCAGCCATCGTCATCGCCAGCAACTGGGACATCACCGCAGCCAATGCCAGTGCCGGGCTGCTGTTCACGATGGCCGGTGTACCAACGAACAGCACCTCGGGCCTCAACCTGCTGGACACACTGCTACGCCCGGGCGGACTGGGGGATCATCTGGTCAATGCCGACGAGATACGGGCAATCGCCTGGCAGCGGGCGGCCAGGGAGGCGGTGGGCAATCCTGACCTGACGCGGTGGCTGCAAGGCTTGCCCACCCCGCCCGCGTTGCCGCCGGACGCACCGTTGTCACCGATGGTGCTGACCCGCGTGCGCACCGGTGAGGGCGAGCTGCACTTTCTGTCCACTTTCACAACCTTCGGCATGCCCCTGGATATTACAGTGGCTTCGCTGCGCATCGAGCATTTGGTTCCCGCCAATCATGAAACGTGGCAGACCATGAGGACTGCATATGAAACGTGGCTTGCGAATATTGGATAGACGCTATCGCCGAACGCGCTGACACCGCACTTCCCGGTGCTAACTGCGATCGGCATCAACGCAACTACGACCACATTCCCGGTGAAGCTCGTTCGTCACATAGCGAATAAAGACACAGGCAGATAGCCCACCTAACCAAAACACGAGGCCGACGGATATCGACGCCAAATCCAAAGTAAACCCTCACGCAAACCTCATCGCTATAAGCAACACATCAAGCATTCCAAAAAAATTGAAACACAAAGTGGGCACTACTTAAAACAACCTACACTACAAACAAGCACAAACCTCCCACCACCGGCAATACTTTCGCTCTACTTGAAACTCTTCCCATACATCTTCACTTGGCGAGTAATTTACCATGAAGGCCGCATGCTTCTCAGCAGCAAGTCTGTTGCTTATCAGCACCGGCGGTTATTGCGCCGACCCTTTGATTGCTGCCATCCCAACGAGCGTACAACCTACGATAGCGTATGGCGAGTTCAAGGTTGCTACCTTGGTGCTGCAGCTTGATGTCCCTCAAGAGCTTGCCGCAGAAATTGCAGATGACGGTATCAAGTGGGAAACCAATGATTCGGTGTTCGGATCAATAGAGGCCATCGACACTCGCGGACGCGTCAACGCATACCCAATAAAAATGAGTGGGGAAAGCCCCAGCATCAGGTTGCGCTTCACGCTGACTCCACAAAAAAGCCACTCACTCAACAACAATATAAAAGTCACCTACCAGAGCAAAGGGAGCACGCACGCGCTTGACATACCGGTCAGAATATCCGGGGCGTGTATAAACGCGGATTATGAAACACAGCAGTGTGACCCGCAGATGTGGACATGCCAAATCGACCGTAACAAATACCCTGTATTGCGTATCGAACGCCCAGCGACAGACAATCAAAGCCTGGAGGCTGTCTGGGCCCATGACGCCGCTCACAGGCAGGCCACCGCAACATACAAGATTCCATTCCTCCAGTTCGTCGCGGCAACCGGCATAGGCAACATCGACCCACCACCCTCCTGCGAAATGGATCCCTTCCTATTCACCAAGACACCGCATACTGAACGAGGGGCGAGTTTTTTATGGCAACAGAATCCAAATGCACGGACACCCCAGCTGACCAGCACAACCACGGTTAACGGCGTTGAGATCAGTAAAATTGTTCTTGATCTTCCCGACATGATCACCGGATATTCCTCTGTCAACGGGGGAACTGCGGAATATCGATTTGACCCGAAAGACGCCCCGACGCTCACCATCTCCCAGCAGAACGTCATTGAATTCCAGGGCCTCGTCGAGTGCATACTTGCAGATGGCAGTTTATCGGTGATACGAAACCGAGCGCCCGATGCAGACTCCCCTAACGCAAAACAGCCTAAAATGCATCTGATTATAGAAAAGCCATAGGCAATCTAAAATGAAACAACACACTCTATGCATAGTGGCAGCAGCGAGTACCCTCATACTCTCGTGCGCACCCGTGAGATTTCTACCCAGCACACAAGAATATCGCTGCTCGGCACCCTTCACCGATCCCACGATGACAAACGAATTTCAGGCTGGTTTCACCGGGCGCCGAGACTATAAAAACGGCACATCACAGTTTACCCATCAGTACACGCTGGACTCGGCCGACGATTACGTGCGGATTTGCATTCACGACAGAGCCGGCATAAGCCCGGGCTCGGGGTACACCCTGACGTTGAAAAACGTAGACAAGGATTATCAACCGATCAACGCCAATAAAAGCTGGACATTGGTAGTCGCAAACGGTGGCCAGACCCTGATCAGGGACCAGTGTTTCGAAGGACGTACAAGCGGCGGGGAGTTTGATCTCGCCAATCCGTCCATCATTAATGGTTACTGGGTGATCAGCAAAACAGACCGTGCCATAGCTGCCGACTTGCAGATTTACAGTAAAAACGACGTGGTCGCCGATACGGCCTTGGAGCCGCCATGCCAGCCTTACTGAACACCCATAAAAAATTGTCACGCGCTTGCTTCTGCATCCTGATGATGCTGGTGATCACCTCATGCGGAAACGCAAATCCGACAGTCACGGCACTTACCCTATTGTATGAATGCCAAGGCCCATTGGCCGACCCTAATAACACCCGGGAATTCTCCGTCGCGCTGAGTGGGAAAATGGACTACGTCGCCGTGGACGGCAGTAGCCAGACGCAATCATTTTCGTTCAACACCCCAAAAGACTTCATGGAGATTTGTATACACGACCGCGCCAGTGTGGACCCTGGAAGGTCCTACGACCTGTTGCTGATCCATGTAGACAGCAACGGAGACCTAGCCGGCAACAAGAGCAAATGGCCTCTGCATGTCATCAACAACACCGACAATCTGCTCAAGACCTTTTGCTTCAGAATTCAGCCTGACAACGGTGAGCTCTCAATACTACCAGGCACTCCAGTTGCTGGAAGCTGGCGTATATTGCATACAGATCGAGAGATAACTGCAAACTATCGAACGTCAATAAGATCGAAGACCGAAAGCAAAAGCAGTTCTCCCGCAAACTGTGGCCCTTGAAAACAAGCACTACCGGCGACGGATGCATCGTTCGCATCACCCGTAACCCAACGGTCGGGTTGGCTTCGACACTCAGAGCACTAGCCAAGTCCAGAACTGGCATACACAACGCGATGCGGATGCCCCGCTCGATGGCACCGACTTGTCGGTGATCGCTCTCTCGACCACCCTGAAGCCGGTCCACCGGCGAACACCGGCACAAGAAAGTTCTTCTGCACAGATCGGGTACCACCGAGGTTCTCTCGCTCAGGCCCTTGCGGCTTGATTCGCCGTCGCCGATGCATCGATCACCATACCCTCGCGCATCCGTTGCGCATCCCGGCTGAAACACCGCGAGGCCGCCAGCAGGAACACCATGGTCAGCAACAGGGCCACAGGGATCAGGTACATCGCATCATGCAGCCCCTGGGCCTTGAACGCCTCGCTCATCGCCACCTCGCCCGCCGCCGCCATGGCCGCTCCGGCAAAGTGGTCCGACAGCCCACCAACCACCACTGGCCCCAGGCCACCACCCAGCAGGTAGAGCCCGGCGAAGAACAGCGCCATGGCCGTGGCCCGCAGGCGCGGCTGCACCACATCCTGGATGGCGGTGTACACGCAGGTGTAGAAGTTGTACGAGAACAACCAGCCGATCCCGAACACCGCCACAAACACGCCCAACTCGATACGCCCGGCATGCAGCGCCCAGGCGGTGCACAGGGTGGCCACCAACATGCTCAGCGCGGCGAACACCAGACGGCCGTTAGCAAAACGCTGGTGCACCTTGTCGGCCACCCAGCCGCCAAGAGTCAGGCCCACCAGACCGCTCAGGCCGACGATCATCCCGGTAGCCACCGCGGCGTCGTGCAGCGGCAATGCGAAGTAGCGCTGCAACATCGGCACCATGAACGAGTTGCAGGCGTACGTGGCGAAGTTGAAGCTCAGCCCCGCCAGCACCAGCCAGGCGAAAGTGGGCACGCTGAGCACCCGCCGCAGGGGGCGGTCCAGCGGGGCCTGGGCGGTGGCCACCGTCTCCGCCGCGCCGCGCGCGGGCTCGCGGATCATGAAGATGAACAGCGCCAGCAGCACACCGGGCACGGCGGCGATGAAGAACGGCGCGCGCCAGCTGTCGAAGGCCTGGACCATCGCACCGATGGTGAAGAACGCCAGCAGCAGGCCCAGCGGCAAGCCGAGCATGAAGATGCCCATCGCCCGCGCCCGCCGTCCGGCGGGGAACAGGTCGCCGATCAGCGAGTTGGCGGCCGGCGCGTAGCTGGCCTCGCCGATGCCCACGCCCATGCGCACCAGCAAAAAGCTCCAGAAACTGCCGACCATGCCGTTGACCGCCGTCAGCCCGCTCCACGCCAGCAGGCCCCAGCCCATGAGTCGACTGCGCGAGCCGGTGTCGGCGATGCGCGCCAGCGGCAGGCCGGCGATGGCATAGACCAGGGTGAAGGCGGTGCCGATGATGCCGATCTGGAAGTCGCTCAGGTGCCACTCCAGGCGGATCGGCTCGATGACGATGGCGGGGATGGTGCGGTCGAAGAAGTTGAACAGGTTGGCCAGGAACAGCAGGAACAGGATGCGCCAGGCGTTGGATGCTTGGGTGGCGGTGGGCATAGTCGGGTCCCTCGTTATTGTTGTTCGGGGCTTCCAGCACGCCTTTGCAATCTAGAGGGACATCAGGCCATCGTCTGCCAACATTGATCGCGCTGATAGCAGCCGATGGACCTCGGCAAGCCCGCCATCAATGCCCACAACCGACGCCTGGACGCGCACCGTCCACCCAGGATGGACACTCACCAAAGCGCGATGTCGTAGGTCAGGTACACACGGTTGCTGTCGCGACCTCGGGCGAAGTCGGAACGATAGACATAGTTACGCAACCTCACCCCCAGGCCTTTGAGCGGGCCACCCTGGACCACGTAGGCCAGTTCGGCGTCACGCTCCCATTCCTTGATACCCGCCTCCCCGGCGCGACCGTTGTCGCCGCTGAGGTAACGCGTCATGAAGGTCAGCCCGGGCACCCCTGCGGCGGCGAAGTTGTAGGCATAGCTGGCCATCCAGGTTTTTTCCTGCTCCTCGATGAACTTGCCGATACCGACGTTGCTGAACGAATACACCGTTGCGCCGCTGATATAGGGCAGCCCCGCCTCGCCATCAAGCACCTGGTAGCCGGCACCGACCGTATGCCCGGAATGCGCATACGCCAGTTGCCCGCTGTACAGGTCGTTGTCGATGGCGCCGCCATGGGCGGCACCGCTGTCGCGGCTTCTGAAGTAGCGCAGGTCGGTGGTCAGCACACCGCCGGCCAGCGGCAGGTCATGCACCAGGCCGGCGAAGTCCTGGCGATAGAAGCCGTCGAGCTGGGCGTGGAAGTAGCTCAGGCGCAGCGGCTTGCCCACCGCATAATCGGCACCGACGTAGGAGAAATCACCGGACGCGTTGCCGCTGTAGCCATCCAGGTACAAGCCGGTGCTGTCCGAGGAGTCGCGCAACTTGAACTTGTCCAGGTGACCGGCGGTGAGGCTCAACCCATCGATGTCGGTGCTGGTCAGCTGCGTGCCCTGGTAAGTCTGCGGCAACAACCGCGCGTCGTTGTAGACCAGCACCGGGGTCTTGGGCAGCAAGGTGCCGTGCTTGATCACGGTCTGGCCCAGGCGCGCCTTGGCGGTCAGGCCGGCGCTGCTGAATTCGTCCGCGGCCCGACCGTCGTCGTGCACCGGCAACAGGCCGCTGCCGCTGCGACCGCGTCCGGAGTCCAACCGCACGCCCACCAGGGCCAGGGCATCGAACCCAACGCCCAAGGTGCCTTGGGTGAACCCGGACTGGTAGTCGAGCAAAAAGCCCTGCGCCCACTCGGTCCGCTCATGCTTGGCGGAGGCCGCCGCGCGTGGGGACAGGCCCTGCTCGTCACGGAAGTTCTCGTTGAAATAGACGTTGCGCAGCTGCAGCTTGAGCTTGCCGTCGTCGACGAATCCGCCAGCGCCGGCAACGGGCAACCAGCCGCAGAGCAGGCCACAGGTGGCCCCACGGAAAACACTTCGGAACATGATCGGTACTCTGTTGTTGTTCTTGGATGAGCGGTGGGTGGGCGCCGCGCGGCGCCCGGTGATTCACACGAAGAAAGACAAGGCACCTGTGAGCAGCGCCAGCGCGGTGATCACCAGCGAGGTAAGCACCGCCCACTTGACGGTGGCTTTCTGGAAGTCGCCGATATCGCGGTCGACCATCCCCACCAGCAACAGGGTCGAGGCTACCAACGGGCTCATCAGGTGCACCGGCTGCCCCAGTACCGAGGCCCGGGCGATTTCCACCGGGTCGATGCCATAGGCCGCGGCCGCGTTGGCCAGGATCGGCACCACCCCGAAGTAGTAGGCGTCATTGGACAGTACGAAGGTCAGCGGCATGCTGGTCAGCGCCACCACCAGCGGGAACCAGTGGCTCCAGGCGTCGGGGATCCAGTCCACCAAGGTCTGGGCGAGGGCGTCGACCATTTTGGTGCCGGAGAAGATGCCGGCGAATATGCCGGCGGCGAACACCAGCAGCACGACGGTCATGGCATTGCCCGAATGGGCGAGAATGCGCTCCTTCTGCAGCTCCAGTTGCGGATAGTTGATCATCAACGCGGCAACGAAACCGATCATGAACAGCAGCGCTGAATGCATCACGCCCATCACCAGCGCGGTCATCACGGCGATCACCAGCATCAGGTTCACATAGGCCAGGCGCGGACGCTTGTGTGGGTTGTCGCCTAGGATCTCCTTGATGTAGCAATTGCCGCCCCCTGACGCCAGGGTGACATTGCCGATGCGCCGACGCTCGGCGCGCCCCAACAGATAGGCGGTGAACACCACCCAGACCGCGCCGCCGATCACGGTGGGCAGCATCGGGATGAAGTATTCGGTCGCATCCAGGCCAAGGGCGGCGATCGCGCGGGTGGCAGGCCCGCCCCAGGGGCTCATGCCGCTCATGATACTCAGCGATAGCATCGACACCGTGGCCAAAATCATCGGGTTCATGCCGATGCGTTTGTACAGCGGCAGCATCGCCGCGCAGGTGATCATGTAGGTGGTGGTGCCGTCGCCGTCGAGGGCAACCAGCAACGACAGCAGCGCGGTGCCTATGGCGATCTTGATCGGATCGCCGTTCACCCGCTTGAGAATCTTGCGGATCAAAGGGTCGAACAGGCCGGCATCGATCATCAGGCCGAAGAACAGGATGGCGAACAGCAGCAACGCCGCCGAGGGTGCCACCATCTTCAGGCCATCGAGCATCATCTTGCCGAGCTCGGGAGCGAAACCGCCGATCACGGCAAAAACGATGGGTACCACTGTGAGCGCGACGATCGGCGACAGGCGTTTGCTCATGATCAGGTAGGTGAACGTCACCACCATGATCAGGCCCAGGAGTGCGAGCATGGTTTTTTCTCTTGTTTTTATTCTGTGTTTGACCGCCCGACGCGCAGGCGGCCCCCTGCCCCACCCGGCATCGCAGGGATGCTGGGGGGAAATCTACTGCAACATGGGAGCGATAACCGGTTGTCAGCCGTGCCGGGGAGGCTGCGCGGACCACTCGGGGTGAGCGTCGACGGCTTCGTCGGCCGCCGATGGCGCGCCGTCGAGGCGGCGCAGCAAGGTTTCGCGATCGCAGGCATGCTCCGACAGCGAGATGACCACGGTGGCCACGGCGTTGCTGGCCAGGCTGGTCAGGGCCCGCGCCTCGGACATGAAGCGATCGATACCGATCAACAAGGCAAGCCCGGCCAGCGGTATGTCGTGGATGACCGTGAGGGTCGAGGCCAACGCCACGAAGCCGCTACCGGTCACGCCGGCGGCCCCCTTGGACGACAGCAGCATGATTGCCAGCATGGTTACCGTCTGCCCGAGGGTCAGGTCGATGTTGCAGGCCTGCGCGATGAACACGGCCGCCAGCGACAGGTAGATGGCGGTGCCATCGAGGTTGAAGGAATACCCGGTTGGCAGCACCAGCCCTACCACGCCTTTGCGACAACCGAGCCGCTCGAGCTTTTCGAGCATGCGCGGCAGCACCGGCTCGGTGGACGAGGTACCCAGCACCACCAGAAATTCTTCGCGGAAATAGCGCAGCAGCTTCCACAGGCTGAAGCCATGGGCGCGACAGATGCCGCCCAGCACAACCAGGACGAAGAAGGCGCAAGCGATGTACAGCGTGCCCACCAGCTTGGCCAGGGCGCCGAGGGAGGTGACGCCGTATTGCCCGACGGTGAAGGCCAGCGCACCGAACGCACCGACCGGGGCGAAACGCATCAGGTAACCGAAGATACGGAACACCATGACCGAGACCGACTCCAGCACCGCAAGGACGGGCCGGCCCTTCTCGCCCATGGACGACAGGGCGAAGCCGCTGAGTACGGCGATGAACAGCACCGGCAGCACCTCACCCTTGTTGAAGGCACCGATGAATGTCTCCGGAATGATGTGCATGAAGAAGTCGACCACGCCCAGTTTCGCCGCCGAGGCGGCGTATTGGCCCAGGCCCTCTGTACTCAGGGTGGCAGGATCGATGTTCATGCCGGCGCCGGGCCGGAACAGGTACACCGCCGCCAGGCCGATCACCAGGCTGATCACGGTCAGCAGCAGGAACAACAGCAAGGTCTTGCTCATCAGGCGCCCCAGGGAGCGCTTGTCGGTCATGCCGGCTATGCCGGTGACGATGGTGCAGAACACCACTGGCGCGATCATCATCTTGATCAACTTGATGAAGGCGTCGCCCAGGGGTTTGAGGGCAACGGCCTGTTGCGCCCAGAAGTGGCCGACCACCACGCCCAGCAGGACGGCGCAGAGGATCTGGAAATACAGGGATCTGGCAAGTTTCATGAGGCATCACCCATTGTTGAAATTGTGCGGATGCGCTTGTTGCTGAAGCCACGCTGATGGTGGCGGCGGCCTGGGTCTATCCCGCCAGCCTGCGCGAGGACGGGGCATAGACGAACCCTGAGAAAAGCCGACGGGCGGTACGCACCACCGATGCCTGCAGGGTCTTGCCATCGACGCCGCTACGCGACAGCGCCACGTCGATGCCACCACTGGGATGTTCGATGCGCACCTGCTCCAAGTGTTGTGCCCCCTCGCCGAGCAGGTCGCCGACCACCGTACCGGCGCTGACGCAAGCCGTGGCCAACCCGACGGCGCCGGTGATCGCCAGGGCCCGGTGGCAATTGTGCGGCATGAAATAGCGCACCTGCACTGTACCGTCATGCCGAGGTGGCGCGACCAGCACCGGCTTGGGAATCACCATGCCGCTGACATCACCCAGGCCCATGGCCTTGCCAGCCTTCAGGCGCAAGGCTTCCAGGCGCTGCAGCAAGGCATTGTCGGCATCCAGCTCGGCCGGGGTTTCCGAGCCGGTCACGCCCAGTTGCCGGGCGTCGACGATCATCATGGGCATCGCCATGTCGATGCAGGTGACCGGCACGCCGTCGATCACATCCTGAGGTTTGCCCGTAGGGAACAGCTTGCCGGTCTTGCTGCCCACTGCATCGAGGAACGTCAGGTGCACCGGGGCCGCCGTGCCAGGGACGCCGTCGATCGCCGTGCGCCCTTCGTAGCGCACGATGCCACCAGGCGTTTGCACCAGTGAATCGACGAAGGTTCCGGTATTGAGGTTGCGGATGCGTACCAGGGTCTTGCCGTCGTTGGCCTTGACCAGCCCTTGCTCGATGGCGAACGGCCCGACGGCGCACAGCATGTTGCCGCAGTTGGGCGCGGTGTCGACGCGCCGCTGGGCGACCATCACCTGGACGAACAGATAGTCGACATCGGCATCGGCGTGCAACGACGGGCTGATGATCGCCACTTTGCTGGTCTGCGGGCTGCCGCCACCGATGCCGTCGATTTCCAGCTCGTGTCCGGAGCCCATCAGGTTGATCAGCAACTCGTCGCGCTCGACCACGTTTGCAGGCAGGTCCCAGGCGTGGAAGAACGGCCCTTTGGAGGTACCGCCGCGCATGAGTACGCAAGGAATTCGTTGCATGATTTCGCACTCTTGTTGATCAATGGACATCATTGATGTTGTGAGCAAAAGAGTGACAGGGATGGATAAATCAATCCAATGCAAATATCGTAGTCATTATTGCGATGCAAGCATCAATAATCGAACGGCCCACTGAGCGATGCCTGATGGAATATGAACTGCAAGATATAAGATCTTTCGTGAAAATCGCCGAACTTGGCAGCTTTCACGAGGCTGCAGAAGCGCTGCACTTGTCCCAACCCGCCCTGAGCCGACGAATCAAGAAGCTCGAGGAAGGGCTCGGTACTTCGTTACTCGAACGCACTACGCGCCGGGTCAGCCTGACGAGCGTGGGTCGGGATTTCCTGCCCAAGGCCAGGCGCCTGCTGGATGATTTCGAGGATTCGATCCTGAGCATCCGCGAACTGGCCGAGCGCCAGACGGGGCAGGTCACCCTCGCTTGCATTCCCACGGCAGCGTTCTACTTTCTGCCCTCGGTGATCCGCGACTACAACGCGCAGTACCCGAAGATCCGCATCCGCCTGCTGGACCTCAGTGCCAACGATGGGCTGGAAGCCGTACTGCGCGCAGAGGCCGATTTTGGCATCAACATGATGAGTGGCCAGCATCCGGACATCGAGTTCGTCTCGCTGGTACAGGAGCATTTTGTGCTCGCATGCCGCCGGGACCACCCGTTGGCCAAGCGCGAGTCGGTGACCTGGGCCGAACTGGCCGACTACCGCTTGATCGGGGTCGGTCGCCTGAGCGGCAACCGCATGTTGCTCGATCATGCGCTAGCCGGCCTGAACCTTCGTCCTCAATGGTTCTACGAGGTCCAGCACCTGTCGACCTCGCTGGGCATGGTCGAGGCCGGGCTGGGGGTCTCGGCCATGCCTAGCCTGGCCATGCCCAGCGCCGACCATCCGACGTTGGTCAGCGTGCCGCTGGGCGAGCCGCAGGTCAGCCGCACGCTGGGCTTGGTGTTTCGTCGCGGTGCGTCGCTGTCGCCGGCGGCCGAAAAGTTCGTATCGATCCTCTTGCAGCAATGGCCCAATCGCTGACCCCTGGACCGATGGCATGCCGGATCCGCGCAAAGTTCATCAGCACCTGCGCCGCGGAGTGCATAACGTATGCGGCTATTGACCGCCCTTGAAATCCAGGGTGCTCTGTTCACTTGTCCCTGCGGAGTTTTCCTTGGCCTCGCCTGCTCATGAACGTTCGCTCGATGGGTTGAATTTTTTCCTGGCCGATGTCCGTGATGGGCTTGGGCCCTACCTGGCGATCTACCTGCTGGCGGTGCACCATTGGGAGCCCGGCAGCATCGGCCTGGTCATGACCTTGGCCAGCGTCACGGCATTGCTGACCCAGACGCCAGCTGGCGCGCTGATCGACAGGACCACGGCCAAGCGCGCCGTGATGGCCATCGCCGCGCTGCTGGTGACCGGCAGTTGCCTGGTGCTGCCCTGGGTCACCAGCGTCGCGCTGGTGACGTTGACCCAAGCCATCAGCGCGCTCGCCGGTTCCGTGTTCGCACCGGCCATCGCTGCCATTTCACTGGGCCTGACCGGGCCCCGGGCATTCACCCGGCGCATGGGCCGCAACGAAACCTTCAACCATGCCGGCAATGCCTGCTCGGCGGTGCTCGCCGGCGGGCTGGCCTACCTGTTCGGACCGGTGGCGGTGTTCTACCTGATGGCGGCGATGACTGTGGCCAGCCTGATCGCCATCAGCCGAGTGCCGGCGACAGCCATCGACCATGACCTCGCGCGCGGCCTTGACCCGCGGCCGCCGGGCCAGCATGCCCACCCCGCCGGCCTTGCCGTACTGTTGCACAATCGCCCCTTGCTGCTGTTCGCCGTGTGCTGCGCGCTGTTCCATCTGGCCAACGCGGCAATGCTTCCGCTGGTGAGCCAGAAGCTGGCTCAGGCCAACCTGCAGTTGGCCACGCCGCTGACCTCGGCGTGCATCGTCGCGGCGCAGCTGGTGATGGTGCCCATGGCGCTGCTGGCCGGCGCCAGGGCCGACCGCTGGGGACGCAAGCCGCTGTTGCTCGCCGGCTTTCTGATCCTGCCGCTGCGTGGCGTGCTTTACGTGATGTCGGACGATCCGTTCTGGCTGGTGGCCGTGCAATTGCTCGATGGCATCGGCGCCGGACTGTTCGGGGCATTGTTCCCGGTAGTGGTCAAGGACCTCACCCAAGGCAGCGGGCGCTTCAATGTCAGCCTTGGCGCATTGTCCACGGCCTTCGGCCTGGGCGCGGCGCTAAGTCCCGGTGTCGCGGGGCTGGTGGTACAGTCCGCAGGCTACGACGCGGCATTCCTGACATTGGCGGGCATCGCGACTGCAGCGTTGCTTCTGCTTTGGCTGGCCATGCCGGAGACCCGCCGACCTGCCAGCGATGCCAACGCCGAGCAAGCCCCTCCCCTTCACTCCCCTTCCGGAAACTGAGTCCTCGCATGCCTGTCGCTGAGTCATCCCTGATCATCTGGTCGGTTGCGGCCGCGGCCACCGCCCTGGTCATCCTTCGGCCGGGACGCGTGCCCGAATATGTCTGGGCGATGGGCGCCGCCTTAGGGCTGACGGCCTGCGGCCTGATCCCATGGCGCCTGGCCTTGGCGGCAATCGCCGAAGGAGGCGATGTCTACCTGTTCCTGACCGGCATGATGGTGCTGGCCGAGCTGGCTCGCCAGGAAGGCTTGTTCGACTGGCTGGCCAGGTACGCGGTGCAGCATGCCAGGGGCTCGGGCCAACGCCTGTTCGACCTGGTATTCCTGGTCGGTACACTGGTCACCGTGTTCCTGTCCAATGACGCCACCGCTGTGGTGCTGACACCGGCCGTGTATGCGGCGTGCAAGGCGGCCAAGGCCGAGCCGCTGCCCTACCTGTTCATCTGCGCCTTCATCGCCAATGCCGCCAGCTTCGTGCTGCCCATCTCCAACCCGGCCAACCTGGTAGTCTTCGGCAGCCAGATGCCACCGCTGCTGGAATGGCTGCGCCAGCTCACCCTGCCCTCGCTGGGCGCCATCGCCATGACCTACCTGGTACTGCGCGTGACCCAGCGCAAGCGCATCCGTCAGCCGCTGGCCGTGGCCATCGAGATGCGCCCCCTGTCGGCCGGCGCCCGGCTTTGCGCGCTGGGCCTGATGTTCACCGGCACCCTGCTGTTGACGGTATCGGCACTGGACGTGCCGCTAGGGCTGCCGACATTTTGCGCAGGCATGGCCACCACCGGGTTGATCCACCTGCGTCAGCGGCGCAACCCGGCGCCGTTGCTGCGTCACGTGGCCTGGGGGGTCCTGCCCTTGGTCGCAGGATTGTTCGTGCTGGTGGAAGCCGTGGCCCACACCGGCGTGATCGACCGTCTTGCCCAATCGTTGGCCGCCCTGGCGCAACAGTCGGCAGGCACGGCAAGCTGGACGGCGGGCGTGACTGCGGCCGTGGCCAGCAACCTGATGAACAATCTGCCCACCGGCCTGATCGCCGGTTCCATCGGCCACCTCGTCGAACTGCCCCGGCAGACCACCGCCGCCTTGCTTATCGGCGTCGACCTGGGACCGAACCTGTCGATCACCGGCTCCCTGGCCACGCTGCTGTGGCTGGTGGCGATCCGCCGCGAGGGCGAGCATGTCGGCGCATCGAGTTTCTTGCGTCTGGGCGTGCTGGTAATGCCCCCGGCACTGCTGGCGGCACTGTTGCTGCTGGCCGTCTGAACCCGGCCTTCAGAACACCACCGAACGCCGCTGCTCCGCTGTCGCCACCACCCTGCCGCGCTTGAGCACCATCAGCCGCGCGGGCAGGTCGAGGATCACGTCGCTGACACGGTGGGTGTCCATCAGCACCAGGTCCGCGTCGTTGCCCACCGCCAAGCCATGGCTCTGCAAACCCAGGGCCTTGGCCGGGTTGCTGGTGAGCATCGGCAGCACCGTGGCCTGGTCGTCCGCCCCGCCCAGGTGACAGGCGGGGATGGCCAGCTGCGCGATATGCAGCAGGTCGCCGGTGCCGTAGGGAGTGAAGGCATTGCGGATGTTGTTGGTGGCCAGGCACACGTTCACTCCGCCATCGCGCAAGGCTCGCACCGGGGTCAGGGTGCGCCGCACATTGTGGCTGTCGCCACGGGCGCCCAGGTGCAGGTCGGTGGCCGGCAAGCACATCACGCTGATGTCGGCTTCGCGCAGCAGCGCGATGATACGCGACTGGCGCGCTGGTTCGACGGCCGCCAGGCTGGTCAGGTGGCCGACGCTGACGCGCCCTTGGTAGCCTGCCGCGAGGGTCCGGCGGGCCACGTATTCGATGGTCATGTGCTCGGCGTCGTCGGCGAAGTCCTGGTGCAGGTCGATGTCCTTGCCATAACGCTGGGCCAGGTCGAAGACGAAATCAATGTGCTCGTGGGGCGATACGTCGTTGTAGGGAATGCCGCCGACCACATCGGCGCCCTTCTCCATCGCCTCGACCATCATCGCTTTCATGCCGGGCAACTTGAGGATGCCTTCCTGGGGAAAGGCGACCACCTGGATATCGATGACATCGCGGAATGTTTCCCGTAGCTGCAGCACCACATCCAGGCCAGTAAAACCCTGGGCGGGGTCGAACTCGGCGTGGGCACGGACATGGGTGGTGCCGGCCTGCACCAGCGCGCGCAACACCTGCGTCGAGCGCTCGCGGATGTCTTCGCGGGTGAGCGTGGGCTTGAGCTCGGCGGTGACGGCGATCGCTTCCTTCAAGGTGCCGGAGCGGTTGGCCTTGCGTTGCATGACATTGGCTTTTTCCAGGTGCAGGTGGCCTTCGACGAAGCCTGGGATCAGGACATTGCCATTGCCTTGGATTTCCTGGGTTGCCGTTGCGGTGATCGTCGGGGCGATTTCAGTGATCTTGCCGTTGTGCACGGCCACATCCATCAAGGGTTTTGCATCGTCGATGCGGACATTTCTGATGATCAGGTCCATGCCGTCGTTTCTCGTAATCAGTCATTACGGTCGACACCCTGTACTCGCGATGTTGGACAACGCGGTGGATGGCACCGGCCTTGCCGGTGTTCGCGGGGCAAGCCCGCTCCTACAGGGGGCCAATATCGTCTGTAGAAATGGCCCGGCCACCCTGTGGAGACCGGGCCATGTCCCTATGAGCGAATCAGAACGGTTTGGTCGGCAGGTACTTGCCATCCAGGGTGATCACAGCGCGGGAACCGCCTTCCGGATCATCGACCTTCTTCACATCCAGCTTGAAGTTGATGGCGCTGATGATGCCGTCGCCGAACTTCTCGTGGACCAGCGCCTTGAGCGTGGTGCCGTACACCTGCAGCATCTCGTAGAAGCGATAGATCGTCGGGTCGGTCGGCACGCCACCTTCGATACTGCCGCGCAGTGGGATGGTCTGCAGCAGTGCGATGCCGTCGGCGTCCAGACCGAGCTTGTCACCCACCACCTGGGCGGCGCTGGCCGGCAGCGGGTGCTGGCCCAGCAGCGCGGCGGTGACGAAGGCTTCGGACAGGCCGGTGCCATCGGTGATCTGGGCGAACGACAGGTCCTTGCGGGCCTTGGCCAGGAGGATGACCTCGCTCAGGGCAAGACGGGCGTTCTGGCTGATTTGCGACTGGATCATGGGAGTGTCTCCTTGGGTTGAAAATCGGGTTCAGGCAACGTGCCGGGAAGCGTGGGAAACAGCGCGGACGTCTGGGTTGTCCGCCAGGGATACGAACTGGCCGGTGCGTCCGTCGAAGGCGTCGATGCGGCCGCTCTCGATGTCGTAGATCCAGCCATGCAGGGCCACGCGGCCCTCTTCCAGGGCCAGGCGCACCGAGGGGTGGGTCTGGATGTTGGCCAGCTGGGCGATCACGTTCTCTCGCACCATGGCCTCGACCTTGGCGTGAGGGGTTTGATGCGGGCGGGCTTCGTTGACCACACGGGCGGAGTCGGCGTAGCGCAACCAGCCGGCCACGGCGGGCATGTGGTCCAGGCACTTGCAGGTGGCGATGGCAGTCATGGCGCCGCAGTCGGAGTGACCGCAGATGACGATATCGGCCACTTGCAGGGCGGCGACGGCATACTCGACCGAGGCCGACACCCCGCCGGGTTCAGGGCCGTAGGACGGCACGATGTTGCCGGCGTTGCGGATGACGAACAGGTCGCCCGGCTCGCGCTGGGTGACCAGCTCGGGCACCAGGCGGCTGTCGGAGCAGGAGATGAACAGCGCCCGCGGGCTTTGCTGGGTGGCCAGGTCCTTGAACAGCTTGACTCGCTCGGGGAAGGCGTCGCGCTGGAACTTCAGGAAGCCGTCGATGATGTCTTGCATGGCTGATGCCTCAGTGTCGCGGTGTGTGAGGCAAAGGTTAGGCGGTGCGTTACATAAGGTAAAAGTCTCATTTATGATGAATGGCATCAGATTATCTTATGGAGAGAAGCATGCTCGCCCGGCATATCCAGTACTTTCTCGCGGTCGCGCAACACCATAGCTTCACTCGGGCGGCGGCAGCCCTGCACGTCTCCCAGCCCGCGCTTTCGCAGCAGGTCAGGCAACTGGAGGAAAGCCTGGGGGCGCAGTTGTTCGATCGCTCGGGGCGCACGACTCGGCTGACCGATGCCGGCGAGGTCTATCTGCGCTATGCGAAACGGGCGTCGCAGGAACTGCAGGAGGCCAGGCGCGCGATCCATGATGTGAGCGACCTCAGCCGAGGGTCATTGCGGGTGGCGGTGACGCCGACCTTTACCAGCTATCTGGTCGGCCCCTTGGTCGAGGCCTTCCACAGCCGGTACCCGAATATCACCCTGAACTTGCGCGAAATCGCCCAGGAGCACATGGAGGAACTGCTGCTGGCGGACGAACTGGATGTCGGTATCGCCTTCGATGAGCCCCACGCCCAGGACATCGACACCTACCCATTGCTGGTCGAGACACTGGCGCTGGTGGTCGGCAGCCAGCACCCATTGGCCCATGCACGCGCCATCGGGCTACAGGCGCTGAACGACGAGTCGATGATCCTGCTCAGCGCCGAATTCGCCACTCGGGAGCAGATCGAGCGCTATTGCCGGCAGCACGGCATACGCCCGCAGGTGCGGATGGAGGCCAATGCTATCGGCGCGGTCATCGAAGTGGTGCGCAGGACGACGCTGTCGACGCTGCTCCCCGCCAACATCGTCCTGGCGCATGACGACCTGACCGCCATCGCCCTCGACCCCTTGCGCCTGCAACGCACGGCCGTGCTCATGCAGCGCAGGGGTGTCTACCAGGCCGCGGCGGCGCAGGCCTTCCTGGCGCTGGCCAAGGAGGTGGCCGCACAGCTGGAGCGCAGCTGAGGCTCAGCTCAATTGCGCAATCAGCACCGCATTGGTGTAGATCAGGCTGCCGTCGCTGGCCCGATGCCCGACCAGGTGGAACTGGCCGCGCTCGTCGTCGCTCAGGTAGACACGCAGGCGGCAGTCGGACAAGGGGCCATAGCCTTCAGGCAAGACCAGGTTCAGTGTGTCCATGTCGACATCCACCATCGCTTCGGGCTCGTGGCTCTGCTGCAGGCGCTCTTCGGCCTGCTCCAGCGCCGTGTGGGCGGCGCCCTGGATGTCAAAGTGGATGTCGCCCACCGGGGTGGACCTGCGGTCACCGTCACCTTTGCACCAGCCTTCGATCGTCAGGGTACTCATGATCAATCCTCATGCTGTGGAGCGTTTCTGATCACTGCTGAAGGGGTTGACCCTGACGGGAATCGAATCGTTCAGGTTTCCGGGGTACCTCCCGCTCAGGGCGCGAGCACGATGCCACGGGCTGCTTCGGCCGGATCACCGGCACCGCGCTCGAGCAGATAGCGCGCAGGCGGCTTGCCCATGGCCTTGCGGAACATGGTGACGAAGCCACTGGCGCTTTCGTAACCCAACGCCAGGGCCACCGCCTGCACACTCTCGCCCTTGGCAAGGCGTTGCAACGAAAGGATCACATGAAGCTGCCGCCGCCAGCGGCCGAAACTCATGCCGACTTCCTGCAGCAACAGCCGGCTCATGCTGCGCTCGCTCATGCCGATGCGCCGGGCCCATTCGCCGATCGGCGCTGTGCTCGCCGGGTCGGCCAGCAGTCGCTGCGCCAGCTGGCGCAGCCTGCGGTCCTGGGGCATGGGCAGGTGCAGGTCCTCGACGGGGGCGGCGCACAATTCGTCCAGCAACGTGGCGATCAGTCGCGCCTCGGGCCCGCGCTCGGCGTACAGCGCCTCGAAGCCCGTCGCCTTGAGCAACAGTTCGCGCAACAGTGGCGACACCGCCAGCGTGCAGCAGGTGGTCGGCAGATACTCGACCGCCTCCGGCTCGACGAACAGGCAATGGCATTCGGTTTCTCCCGAGCCACGGGTCGAATGCAGCAGCCCCCCTGGGATCCACACCGCGCACTGCGGCGGCACGATCCACACCCCGGTCTCCACCTCACAGTTGAGAATGCCGCGCACCGTGTAGATCAACTGCGCCTTGCGATGACGGTGAGGGGCAAGCTCCCAGTCCTTGCCTACGCGGGACGCGCACAAGGCGATGACCTGACGTGGAATGCCATCGACATCCCATGGGCTGGCCAGGGTTTCGGGGGTGATTGATTCCACGATGCTGCTCATTGCTCGAAGCTGACGCATTGGCCGAAATGAAAAACAGAATGACAAGATTTCGCAATGACGTCCATGAGTCACGTGGTTATCGTGCATCTGGGTCGCCGATGTCGGTTTTCCAGAACGGCGACCACGCATCAACACACGCAGAGGATCAGACAGATGCTTTTGGATTCCACCTATTTCCCGCTGGTCTGGATGGATACCGGTAATGCCACCATCGATACCCGCGATGAAGGTTTCGCAGCCTTCGAAACGCTGCTGGCAGGCGCCGAACCGTTCGTCTTGCTGGACGCGGAACGCGCCAGGCAAAAAGCCAATGGACATACCCATGACGAACAGAAACAACTGTCACTGTGGATGAAGCGCCACAAGGCCGCGCTGCGCACCTACGTCCGGGGGCAGATCCTCATCGAGCCGGATGCCGACAAACAGGAGGCCGCTCAATTGTTCGCAGCCAAGTTCGAAGCCTTCTGGGGCTACCCCCTGCATATCGTCGCCACCCAGGAAGAAGCCTTCAAAGTGGCGAACCAGCTGCTGGCGAAGTGAACACAGGGAGGGCTCGCCATGGGTCTGGTCGCAATCAACACCGTCGAGATCATCCCGGCCATCGGTTCGGCAGCGGTGCTCCAGGAGAGGCTGGAAGGCTTGTTGGAGGTGTTGAACCGTACCTCGGGATGCGTGGTGTACAGCCTCAAGTACGCAGCCTTGCCGAGTGAACGCTGGATCATCACCGGCCACTGGGACTGTGTCGAACAGATGACCGCGCACTTCAAGCTACCGTGCCTGGCCATGCTCTTCGATCTGACCGCGCAACGGCTGGCGACGGGGCTTTGCTTCCGAACGTTCAAGGCCATGGCGCATTGAGCGATCAGGTGGCGCCATGGAAGGCCTTCGCCAATGCCGCCTGCATGTCCCGCGCCTGCGCCTTCAATGCCTGGCAAAACGGTTCCAGCACCGCCGATGCCGGGCGCAGCTCCGGCCGGATCAACATCACCTGGTACGGCACCGAGAGGCTCAAGCGGCGAATCGGCAAGCCCCCCTGCCCCGCTTCCAGCCCGCTTAGCGGATTGATGATCGCCACCCCCAGGCCCTGCCGGACCATCGCGCACACCGACGCCGCGCTGGTGGTCTCGATGATCGTGCGTCGGTTCACCCCTGCTTCGCGGAAGTGCCGGTCAAGCTGTTGCCGGTAACTGTCCAGGCTGGCCAGGTTGATGAAGTCGACCTCGTGGAAATCCTGCAGCGCCAGCACCGGCTTGGCCTGCAATGGGTGGTCTTCGGGCAGCACGCAGACCATGTCGGCACTGAACAGCAGCTCCCCGACCGCCCCCCTGAGCACCTGCCCGGTTTCGGTCAGGCCCAGGTCGTGCTGCTGGGCCACCAGCGACTCCTCCAGCAGCGGCGACTCCTGGGCGGTGATGCTTACGCTCACGCCCGGGTGTTGCTGGTGAAACGCCTTGCAGGCCTTGGGCAGCAGGGTTTGCGAGAACAGTGGCAGGCAGGTGATGGCCAGCCGGCCCTGTTCGAAGTTGCGGATGGCCTGGGCGAAGCGATCGATGCGCTCCAGGCCGACGAAGGCGCGCTCGACCTCCTCGATCAGCAGCAAGGCCTGGGCCGTGGGTGCCAGGCGCCCGCCTTCGCGTTCGAACAGGTTCAAACCGGTGACCTGCTCCATGCGCGCCAGCTCGCGACTGACGGTGGGCTGCGAGGTGAACAGCAGGCGCGCGGCGCCGGTGACACTGCCGGCAGCCATGATGGCGCGGAACACTTCGATGTGGCGGATGGAGAGTTTCATGGGGGCATGCAACACCTGAACGTTTGGCAGGGACCTGTAGGAGCGGGCTTGTCCCGCGAACACCGGCAACGCGGTGGATGGCACCGGCTTTGCCGGTGTTCGCGGGACGAGCCCGCTCCTACAGCAGTCGAATGTATATCAAATACGGATGACCTTCTGAAAATTATCTATTTTTATGAATCATCCAACTCACTCAAGATCGGTGCATCCATTACAAGGAACACCACCATGACCACCACCCTCCTGGCCCAGGCCGTCCGCCAGCACGGCTCGCCACTGTGGGCCTACGACGCCCAGACCATCCACCAGCGCATCGACCAGCTCCTGCAGCACTTTGACACGGTCCGCTTCGCGCAGAAGGCCAACCCCAACCTGCATGTCCTGCGCCTGATGCGCGAACGTGGCCTGGTGCTCGATGCCGTGTCGCTGGGTGAGATGGAGCGGGCTTTCGCGGCCGGGGCGACGGTGGACGGTGACCCGGCCGGCGTGGTGCTGACCTGCGACGTGCTGGACCAGCCGACCCTGGCCCGAGTGGTCGAGACGAAGATCGAAGTGAACGCCGGCTCCATTGACATGCTCCGCCAGCTGGGCGAGCACTCCCCCGGGCACCGGGTATGGCTGCGCATCAACCCGGGTTTCGGCCATGGCCACAGCCGCAAGACCAACACCGGTGGCGAGAACAGCAAGCACGGCATCTGGCACGAGCAACTGCCCGAGGCGCTGGCTTGCGTGAAAGAAAACGGCCTGCACCTGGTCGGCGTGCACATGCATATCGGCTCGGGCGTGGACTACGAGCATCTGGAACAGGTGGCCGGCGCCATGGTCGGGCTGATCGGCAAGCTGGGCGTGGACATCGAGGCCTTCTCCATCGGTGGCGGGCTGTCCACGCCATACCGCAGCGACGACCAGCCGGTGGACCTGCAACGCTACGCCCGCACCTGGGCGGTGGCGCGGGCGGAAGTTGAAACCATGCTCGGCCATCCCGTGCGCATGGAAATCGAGCCGGGGCGCTTCCTGGTGGCGGAGTCGGGTTGCCTGGTGGCCGAGGTGCGTGCCGTCAAGCAGATGGGCGACAGGCACTACATACTGGTCGATGCCGGCTTCAACGACCTGATGCGCCCGGCGATGTACGGGGCCTACCACCGCATGAGCCTGTTCGATGCCGTGGGCCGGCCAGTGAGCCGTCCGCTGCAACCGACCGTGGTGGCCGGGCCGCTGTGCGAGTCGGGGGATGTATTTACCCAGAACGACGAGGAGCTGACCCCGCAGCAACTGCCAGAGGCCAAGGTGGGTGACCTGCTGGTGATTCATGACGCGGGGGCTTACGGGGCTTCGATGTCGTCGAACTACAACAGCCGCCCGTTGCTGCCTGAGTTTCTGGTCGAGCAGGGCAACCTGCGCATGATCCGTCGGCGCCAGACCGTGCAGGAGCTTTTGGCACTGGAACTGGGTATTTAGCGCCCAGCTCTACCTGTGGGAGCGGGCTTGCCCCGCGATACGATGCGTGGCACCGGCTTCGCCGGTGGTCGCGGGGCAAGCCCGCTCCTACAGGGCCGGCGTCACCAGCCGGTACCCTACCCCCGCCTCGGTGACGATGAACCGCGGCGCCGTGGGATCGTCCCCCAACTTCTGCCGCAGGTGCCCCACCACGATGCGCAGGTAGTGGGTGTCGTCCACATGGGTCGGCCCCCAGATGTCCTTCAGCAGCTGCTGCTGGGTGATCACCCGCCCCGGGTGCCCGGCCAGTTGCGCCAGCAGCGCATACTCCTTGCGCGTCAGCGCCACTTCCACGCCATCCAGGGTCACCTTGCGAAAGGCGAAGTCCACTACCAATGGCCCGAAGCTCGCGGCAGACGTCGCACTACCGACCTGCGGCGCCTGGCGCAGCAAGGCCCGCACCCGGGCGAGGAACTCCTGGATGCCGAATGGCTTGGTCACGTAGTCGTTGGCCCCGCCATCCAGTGCATCGACCTTCTGCACCTCGCTGGCACGTACCGACAGCACCATCACCGGCACCGTGCTCCATTCACGCAACTCGCGCAACACCTGCTGGCCGTCCATGTCCGGCAGGCCCAGGTCGAGCACCACCAGGTCAGGCTTGTTCAGCGCGGCCTGGGCCAGGCCCTCGCTGCCGGTGGCGGCTTCGAGCACCTTGTAGCCCTGGGACGCCAGGCTGATGCGCAGGAACTTGCGGATCTGCGGCTCGTCGTCGATGACCAGCAGAGTGGCGGCTTGGCTCATGGGGCTTCACTTTCAGTATCGGGTTGGGTCGGCAGCGGCAAGCATAGAGTGATGCAGGTGCCGTGGCCATCGATGCCATCATCGACCAGGATGCGGCCGCCATGGGCACCGATCATGCCCTGGCAGATCGCCAGGCCCAGACCGGTGCCCTGCCCGCCCCGGTCGCCGCGGGCAGCGGTGTAGAACATGTCGAAGATCTTTTCGCGCTCGTCCGGGGGAATGCCTGGGCCTTCGTCGGCGACAGCGAAGCACAGCTGCTCGTCGCGCACCGAGACCTGCAGCTCCAGGCGGCCCTGCGGCGGGGAGAAACGGGCGGCGTTCTCCAGCACGTTGATCAGCGCCTGCTCGATCAACGCCGCGTGCACGAACAGGAGCGGCAGCTCCGGCGGCACTTCGGTGTGCACGCGCAGGGGCGCCAGCACCACGCGCAGGCGATTGAGGGCACTGCCGACGATATCGGCCGGGGCCACCCAGTCGCGGGCCAGCTTGAGGGTGCCGTGGCCCAGGCGGGTCATGTCCAGCAGGTTCTGGATGTAGCGATCCAGGCGCTCGGCTTCGTTGCGGGTGCCTTCGAGCAGTTCGCGGCGGTCGTCCGGGGGAATCGCGTCGCCCAGGGCCAGCAGGCTGTCGATGCTGCCGCGCATGGAGGTCAGCGGGGTGCGCAGGTCGTGGGATACCGAGGCGAGCAAGGCGCTGCGCAGTTGCTCGGTTTCGCCATGCAGGCGCGCGGCTTCCAGTTGCTCGCCAAGGCGTGCGCGGGCCAGGGCCTGGGCCAGGGGTTGCGCCAGGGCCTTGAGCAGACGGCGGCGCTGGGCACTCAGCGGCTCGCCATCGCGGGGACGTATGCCGAGCAGCGCCAGGGGTTGCTCTTCCACGGCCAACGGCCACCACCACCAACGACCGTGAGGCAAGGTATCGCTGCCAAAGCCTGCGGCCTGGCCATGCTGCCAGGCCCATTCGGCGGCGGCGCGCTCGTTGTCGGTGAAGGCATGGTTGCCACCGCTGGCGACTTGCAGCAAGCCATCGGCACTGCGCTCCAGCAGGCACACCTGCACGTCCTGCCAGCCGTCCATATGCTGGCCGGCGGCGCTGAACACGGCCTGGCGGTCGGTGGCCACGGTCAGGCGCCGCGACAGGTCGAGCAGCTGGTTGGTCTGCGCCTGGGTCTCGCGCAGGGCCTGCAGCTGGCGGCGCTGGCGGGCGGCCAGGTTGCCAGTGAGCGCCGCCATCAACAGGAAGAACACCAGGGTCAGCACATCCTCCTCGCGCTGGATAGCGAAGGAGAAGTTCGGCGGGATGAACAGGAAGTCGTAGGTCAGGAACGACAACGCCGCGCAGGCCAGCGCCGGGCCCAGGCTGCTGCGCACCGCTACCAGCAGCACGGCGGCGAGGAACACCAGGGAGATGTTGGGCAACGCCAGCATGCTCGACACGGCCCAGGCCAGGCCGGTGGCCAGCACGGTGGCGAACAGCGCCAGCAGGTAGTGACGCCACACCCACACACGCTTGACCGCCGCCCGCGCCGCTTGCGGCTGGGCGTCGCGGTCGAGGACGTTGATCTCCAGGCCGTGGCTCTCGCGCAACAGGCGCGCGGCGACGCCGGCGCCGAAGAAGCGCCGACGCAGCAGGTCGCGGGACTGCCCTACCAGTACCAGACTGGCGCGACGCTCGGCGGCGTGCTGGATCAGCGTACGGGCCACTTCACCGGCACGCAGCAGCACCACTTCGCCGCCCAGGCGCTCGGCCAGTTGCTGGGCGGCCTGCAGGCGATGGCGGGCGGTTTCGTCGCGCAGGCGGCCGTTGTCCACATGCACCACGCTCCACGGCAGATGCCGGCGCTGGGCCACGCGGCAGGCGTGGCGCACCAGCCGTTCGGCCTGGTCGTCGCCATCGATGCCCACCAGCAGGCGCCCACGCAAGGCAGGAGCCTCCTGGCCGCGCTGGCGGTAGCCGCTGGCCAGGTCCGCGTCGACCTGGGCGGCGGCGGTCTGCATGGCCAGCTCGCGCAGGGCGGTGAGGTTGGTCTGGGAGAAATAGGCCTCGATGGCCGCCCGCGCCTGCTCGGGCACGTAGACCTTGCCCTCGCGCAGGCGCTCGAGCAACTCGCGGGGCGGCAGGTCGATCAGTACCAGCTCGAAGGCTTCCTGCAGCACCCAGTCGGGCAAGGTCTCGCGCACCTGCACGCCGGTAATGTCGCGGACCTTGTCGTTGAGGCTTTCCAGGTGCTGGACATTGACCGTGGTGTACACATCGATGCCGGCGGCGAGCAGCTCCTGCACGTCCTGCCAGCGCTTGGCGTGGCGGCTGCCGGGGGCGTTGGTGTGGGCCAGTTCGTCGACCAGCACCAGAGGTGGCGCGGCCTTGAGCAGGCCGTCGAGGTCCATTTCCTCAAGCATCACGCCGCGGTATTCGCTGCGCAACAGCGGTTGCTGAGCCAGGCCGCCGAGCAGGGCCTCGGTCTCGGCGCGGCCGTGGGTCTCGACCACCCCGGCCACCACGCGCACGCCCTGGCGTTGCTGGGCGTGGGCGGCCTGCAGCATGGAAAAGGTCTTGCCGACCCCGGGCGCGGCGCCGAGAAATACCTTGAGCCTGCCCCGGCCTTCCCGGGGCAGGCCCGCCAACAACGCGTCGGCGCGGGCGGAGTCACTCATGTTTCATCCTTTTTTGCCTCATTACGCGGTCGATGTAGGAGCGGCCTCGTGCCGCGAAAGGGCTGCATAGCAGCCCCAGGTGATCTGCGGTGAGGCAACAATCGCTGGGGCCGCTGCGCGGCCCTTTCGCGGCACGAGGCCGCTCCTACAGGGGTGTCAGTGCGCGGCCACAGGCGCCAAGCGCTCCAGCGCCTGGTTCAGCGCCAGCACATTCACCACGGGCGGCCCGACCAGTGGACGCAGGGTGGCCTCATTCACCAGCGCTTGCAAGCGTTCCACCGGTACCTGCCGTGCCGCCGCCACACGCGGCAGCTGGTAGGCGATGGCCTCGGGCGGCAGGTGCGGATCCAGCCCGCTGCCCGAGGTGGTCAGCAGCGCTTGAGGCACCGGCCCCTGCTGCCCCTGGTACTGCGCGGCGGCATCAGTCTTCACGCGCTCGGCCAGCGCCGGGTTGCTCGGCGCCAGGTTGCTGGCGCCACTGGCCACGGTGGCATAGGCGCCCGCCGAAGGCCGCGACTTGAACCAGGCGTCGCCCTTGAACTCCTGGGCAATCAGCGCCGAGCCACGCACCTCGCCGCGGTCATCGCGCACCAGGCTGCCATTGGCCTGGCCAGGGAAGGCGACCTGGGCGATGCCAGTCACCGCCAGGGGATACAGCGCGCCGGTGACCAGGGTCATCAGCAGGACCAGGCTCAGGGCCGGGCGTACATAAGCGGTCATATCAGCCTCCTCAGACCAGGTGCAGCGCAGTGAGCAGCATGTCGATCAGCTTGATCCCGGCGAACGGCACGACGATGCCGCCCAGGCCGTAGATCAGCAGGTTGCGGCGCAGCAGGTGGGCAGCGCTGGCGGCCTGCACCCGCACCCCGCGCAAAGCCAGGGGGATCAGCACGATGATGATCAGCGCGTTGAACACGATGGCCGAGAGGATCGCGCTCTGCGGGCTGGCCAGGTGCATCAGGTTGAGCACGCCCAGCTGCGGGTAGATGGCGGCGAACAGCGCCGGCAGGATGGCGAAGTACTTGGCCACGTCGTTGGCGATGGAGAAGGTGGTCAGCGCACCGCGGGTAACCAGCAGCTCCTTGCCCACCTGCACCACGTCCAGCAGCTTGGTCGGGTCGCTGTCCAGGTCGACCATGTTGGCGGCCTCGCGGGCGGCCTGGGTGCCGTCGTTCATGGCCATGCCCACATCGGCCTGAGCCAGCGCCGGGGCGTCGTTGGCGCCATCACCGCACATGGCGACCAGACGGCCGTCGTTCTGCTCCTGGCGGATGCGCGCCAGCTTCTTCTCGGGGGTGGCTTCGGCCAGCACGTCGTCCACGCCGGCCTCGGCGGCGATGGCGGCGGCGGTCAGCGGGTTGTCGCCGGTAACCATCACGGTGCGGATACCGAGCTTGCGCAGTTCGGCGAAGCGTTCACGGATGCCGGGCTTGACCACGTCCTTGAGATGGATCACGCCGAGCAGGTGCGTGTCGACGCACACCAGCAGCGGAGTGCCGCCGCTCTGGGCGATGCGCTCCACTTCACGGGCCAGGGCGGCGGGCAGCTCCAGGCGTTGCAGGCCACAGAAGGCCAGCACCGCGTCGACGGCGCCCTTGCGGTAGCGGCGCTGCTGGAAATCGATGCCCGACAGACGGGTCTCGGCGCTGAAGGCGATGGCTGCGTACTGCTCGGTCAAAGGCTCGGCGAAATCGTGCAACTGGCGCAAGTACTCGACGATCGACTTGCCCTCGGCGGTGTCGTCGGCCAGCGAGGCGAGCAAGGCGCCCTCCCCCAGCTCCTTGGCGGTCACCCCGGAGGCGGCGTGCAGGGCGCTGCAGCGGCGGTTGCCGAAGGTGATGGTGCCAGTCTTGTCGAGCATCAGGGTGTGCACGTCGCCGGCTGCTTCCACCGCACGGCCGGAGCGGGCGATCACGTTCAGGCGCACCAGGCGGTCCATGCCGGCGATGCCGATGGCCGACAGCAGGCCGCCGATGGTGGTGGGGATCAAGGTCACCAGCAGCGCGGCGAGGAAGATCAGCGGCAGCTCGCCACCGGCGAAGCGGGCGAACGGCTGCAGGGTGACCACCACGATCAGGAAGATCAGGGTCAGGCCGATCAGCAGGATGTCCAGGGCAATCTCGTTGGGGGTTTTCTGGCGCTTGGCGCCTTCGACCAGGGCGATCATGCGGTCCAGGGTCGACTCGCCCGGGTTGCTGGTGATGCGGATCAGCAGCCAGTCGGAGACCAGGCGGGTGTTGCCGGTGACCGCCGAGCGGTCGCCGCCGGACTCGCGGATCACCGGGGCGGACTCGCCGGTGATCGCCGACTCGTTGACCGCGGCGATGCCTTCGAGCACCTCGCCGTCGCCGGGGATCATCTCGCCGGCCACCACGCGCACCACATCGTCCTTGCGCAGCTGGGTGGCGGCGACGCTCTCGAAGCTGCCGTCGCTCTTGCGGCGCTTGGCGGTCAGGCCCTGGCTGCCGGCCTTGAGGCTGTCGGCGCGGGCCTTGCCGCGGCCCTCGGCCAGGGCTTCGGCGAAGTTGGCGAACAACACGGTGAACCACAGCCAGACGGCGATCTGCACCGCCACGCCGGTGCTCACGCCGCTGCCGGGCACCAGGCACAGCACGGTGGTGAGCACGGCGGTGAGGGCCACCACCAGCATCACCGGGGCGCGCTTGAGCTGGCGCGGGTCGAGCTTGACGAAAGCCTGGACCAGCGCCGGGCGCCACAACGCGCTGAAGCGGGTCTGGTCCTTGGCGCCTTGACGCGCCTTCACTTCGGGAATGGGCATGTTCATTGTGTATTCCTCAGAAACCCAGGCTCAGGTGTTCGGCAATCGGCCCCAGGGCCAGGGTCGGCAGGAAGGTCAGGCCACCGACCAGCAGGATGGTCACCAGCAGCAGCGTGGTGAACAGCGGGCCGTGGGTGGGGAAGCTGTTGAGGCCTTGCGGCGCGCTCTTCTTCGCCGCCAGGCTGCCGGCCAGGGCCAGCACCGGCAGGATGTAGCCGAAACGGCCGATCAGCATGGCCAGGCCGATCATCACGTTGTGGTACACCGTGTTGGCGCCGAAACCGGCGAAGGCCGAGCCGTTGTTGGCGGTGCCGGAGGTGTAGGCGTAGAGCAGCTGGCTGAAACCGTGGGCGCCGGGGTTGGTCACCGCGCCGGCCGGCCCAGGCAGGCTGGCGGCGATGGCGCCGAGGATCAGCACGCCCACCGGCATCACCAGCAGGCTCGCCACCAGCAGTTGCACTTCACGGGCCTGGAGTTTCTTGCCCAGGTACTCCGGGGTGCGGCCGATCATCAGGCCGGCCAGGAATACCGCGATCAACACGAACAGCAGCATGCCGTAGAGGCCGGCGCCGACGCCGCCGAAGATCACTTCGCCAAGCATCATGTTGACCATCGCCACCATGCCGGTAATCGGGTTGAGGCTGTCGTGCATGGCGTTGACCGAACCGTTGGAGGCGGAGGTGGTGGTCACCGTCCACAACACGGAGCCGGTGGTGCCGAAGCGGCTCTCCTTGCCTTCAAGCGGCGCGCTCTGCTGTACCTGGGCGCTTTGCAGGGCCGGGTTGGGCTGGTGCTCCGACCACAGCGCGGTGCTGCCGCCGATCAGGAACAGCGCCAGCATGCAGGCGATGATCGCGCGGCTCTGGCGCAGGTCCTTGACGTAATGGCCGAAGGTGAACACCAGGGCCACCGGGATCAGGATGATCGAAGCCACCTCGAACAGGTTGCTCCAGGCCGTCGGGTTCTCGAACGGGTGCGCCGAGTTGACGCCGAAGAAGCCGCCGCCGTTGGTGCCCAGCTGCTTGATGGCGATCTGGCTGGCGGCCGGGCCCAGCGGGATGGTCTGGTCGGTGCCTTGCAGGGTCACGGCGTGGACGTAGTCGGCAAAGGTCTGCGGCACGCCCTGCCAAACCAGCAGCAGCGCCAGCACCAGGCACAGCGGCAACAGGCCGTAGAGGGTGGCGCGGGTCAGGTCGACCCAGAAGTTGCCCAGGGTGGTGGCCGAGCGACGGGCGATACCCCGGCACAGGGCGACCAGCACGGCAAGGCCGGTGGCGGCGCTGACGAAGTTCTGCACGGTCAGGCCGATCATCTGGCTCAGGTAGCTGACCGAGGCTTCACCGCTGTAGGCCTGCCAGTTGGTGTTGGTCATGAAACTGACCGCGGTGTTGAACGCCAGCGACCATTCCTGGCCCGGCAGGTGCTGCGGGTTGAGCGGCAGGCTGCCCTGCAGTTGCAGGACACCGAACACCATCAAAAAACCGACCAGGTTGAAAGCCAGCAGGGCCAGGGTGTACTGCTTCCAGCTCTGCTCCTGGTCGGCGCGCACGCCGGCAACGCGGTAGCAGCCCCGCTCCACCGGGCCGAGGAGCGGCGACAGCCAGGTGCGCTGGCCTTCCATCACCTTGTAGTAGAAGCGACCGAGCCAGGGCGCCGGCAGCAGCACGATGGCGAAGAACGCCAGCAGCAGCAGGTAATCGTAACTGTGCATGGTCGCCCCTTAGCCGCGGTCGGCGCGCAGCAGCGCCACCAGCAGGTAAACCGCCAACGCCACCGCCAATAGCAGTGACAGCCCGTCGAGCATGTACATGAGTGAATCTCCCCTTGGTGCGGCGTGAGGGCCGCTTTGGGGAAATTGTCCGAGGGAGGGGCGTAAAGGGGCGAGATCGGGGGTGGGGCCGGGGCATAAAGAATGCGTAAAGATCAGATACACCGGATCGCTTCACGGGCCCATTCGCGGGTAAACCCGCTCCCACAGGTGCTGCGCCAAGCTCAAGGGCTGCGCTGTACCTGTGGGAGCGGGTTTACCCGCGAAGAGGCCCGAAAGGTCAACGTTGCGGCGTGTGCTGCGCCGAATTGCGGCTCCAGTCCAGCAGCAGGCTGTACCCCACCGCCAACAGGGTCGGCCCGATAAACAGGCCAATGAAACCGAACGCGATCAGGCCGCCGAACACCCCCAGCAGCACGATCACCAGCGGCAGGTTGCCGCCCCGGCTGATCAGGTAGGGTTTGAGCACGTTGTCCACGCCACTGATGATGAACGTGCCCCACACCCCCAGGAATACCGCCATGCCGTAGTCACCCTTCCATACCAGCCAGGCGGTGGCGGGGATCCAGGCCAGCGGCGGACCCATGGGGATCAGGCTGAGCATGAAGGTCACCAGGCCGAGCACGATGGCCCCCGGCACGCCGGCGATCAGGAAGCCGATCAGCGCCAGCAGGGCCTGGGCCGCGGCGGTACCGATCACGCCGTTGACCACCCGTTGCACGGTGCCGGCCACCAGGTCGACGTAGTACTCGGCGCGCTCGCCCACCAGCCGTTGCAGCAGACGATGGACGAAAGCTGCCAAGCGTGGCCCGTCGCGGTAGAAGAAGAACACGAACACCAGGCTCAGGGTCAGCTCCAGCACCCCGCCGCCAATCTGCGCACTGCGTGCCAGCAGCCAGTTGCCGACCTGGCCCAGGTACGGCTTGGCCGAGGCCAGCAAGGCCGCGCCCTGCTGGTCGAACGACTCCCACCAGCTCACCAGGCGCTCACCGACGAATGGAATGCCCGCCACCCAGGCGGGCGCGTCCGGCAGGCCATCGACCTGCACGTCGCGAATGAACGCGGTGGCATCGCGCACATGGTCGGCCAGGTTGAAACCCAGCCACACCAGCGGCAGCGCCACCAGCAGGATCCACACCGTGGTCAGCAGGCTCGCGGCGAGGGTTTCGCGCCCACCCAGCACACGGGTCAGCAGGCGCATCAGCGGCCAGCTGGCAAAGGCCAGGATGGCGCCCCACAGCAGCGCCGAGATGAACGGTGCCATCACCCACAGCGCGGCCCCCAGCAGGGTCAGCAGCAGGATCTGGATCAACAGGCGGTCATTGTTGGCCATGGTGGCGCTCACTCAACGGATCAGTTCCAGGTGCAGGCCCTCGGTCGGGGCGTCACCGACCTCCAGCCGCGCGCTGCGCACGCCGGCCTTGACCAGCTGCTCGCGCCAGGCCTCGGCGCCCTTGCCGCTGAGGCTGACGCGCAGGGTGCTGTCGAGGTTCAGGCTGCGGGCCAGCAACGTTGCCCAGGTAGCCTGGGGCTCGGCCAGATCAGGGTAGTCGAGCTTGCCGGTATCGCGCAGTTCGCGCAGCACCGTGGCGGCAGTGGGCAGCAGCTCGCCCAGCGGGCTGCCGGCGACGAACTCCTCGACATGCAGATAAGCACGGCGGTTGCCGCGAGTCACGCTGTACAGCGCCACCAGGGTGTCGGCTTCCTCGGCTGAGCGACGCAGCAGGATGAACGCTTGCTGCTCGTCACCGCCATTGAGCCGGGCATTGGCGAACACGTCGTTGGCCCACAGGCTGGCCTCGCCGCAATCGCGGCCCTGGCACCAGAACAGTGGATAGCCGCCCTCCTGCTGCAGGGCCTCGCGGGCGCTGGTGAAAGCTTCGCGGGCGCTGCGCTCGACCGGCAGCTCATAGGTCACCGAGCTGACCTGGCCACGGCTCTCGACCTTGTCGTCGACCCGCAGGCGGCCGCTGATCTTGCGCAGCGGTCCCATGGGGTAGACCCGCTCCTGCTCCACCGCCGGGCGCTGGTCGACCACCTTGGCGTCAGGCGGTACCGGCAGGCTGCCGGCCCACAACAGGGGGCTGGCGATGGCGAAGCAGGCGGCAATGGCGCCGCGAACGAAAACAGGTGCGCTCATCGACCGCCCTCACAGGTGGCGGGGCAAGGCGCGTGGATGTCTGGCATGTACATGGTTGTCTCCCTTTCAACCCGCCAAGCCTCGACACTTGTCCGGTGCAAGTCAAGGAATGCCAAAGAAGCGATTGAAACAGTCTGCGACAAGGGCCGCGCCCTCGGCGTCGTTCAGGTGCAAGTGGTGGCCGCCCGGCAGGGTCACCCGCTCGAAGGGTAGCTGCTCCAGCAATTCCGTGTGGCGCGCCAGCATGCCGTCGGCGGCCACCACCAGGCAGGCCGGGCAGGCGATGCGTTTGACGAAGGCCATGGCCTGGTCCTGGTTCAGGCGGGTTGGCGAGGGCAAGGTGAGGCGGCTGTCGCTGCGCCAGCTGTAGCCGCCGGGCACCGGTATCAGGCCGCGCTGGGCCAGCAGTTCGGCAGCTTCGCGGCTGACCGCGACCATGCCCTTCATGCGCGCCTCGACGCCCGCCTCCAGGGTCGCGTACACCGATTTGCGCTTGCCCTCCAGGCGCAGTTGCGCCTGCAGCGCCAGCCCCAAGCGCTCGGCAGCGTCCTGTTCGCTGAGCGTCGGCGGAATCACCCCGTCGATCAGCGCCAGGTGGCTGACCCGCTCGGGCAAGGCCCCGGCCAGCTGTACCGAGATGATTGCGCCCAACGAATGACCGAGCAGACCGAAGCGCTTCCAGCCCAGTTGTTCGGCAACCCGCAGCACGTCATGGGCGTAGTCCGCCAGGGCATAGCCGGCGCCGACCGGACGATGCTCGGAGTAGCCATGCCCGGCCAGGTCCAGGGCGACGATACGCAGCCCCTTCAGTTGCGGCGCCAGGCGAGCGAAGCTGTTGGCGTTGTCCAGCCAGCCATGCAGGGCGATCACCGGCAGGCCGTCAGCCGGGCCGAACAGGTGTGCGGCCAGCTCGATATGGCCCAACGTCAGGCGGATCTCCTCGACCTGGGCGCTCATGCCTGGCTCCAGCGGTCGAACAGGCCCTTGATCAGGCCAGCGGTGTCGGTGGGCCGCTCCAGCGGAAACATGTGCCCGCCCGGCAGGCTGTGGTACTCGCCCTTGGCCATGGCGCGCACGGCCAGGGCGTGGTGTTTGCGGATCACCCGGCTCTGGGCGCCGCGTACCATCGCCAGCGGCACCTGCAACTGGCGTGGCCGGGCCGGGCTGACATGGGGAATGCTGCGGTAGATGCTGATCTCGGTGGCCGGGTCGAAGCGCAGGCGCAGGCCCTCCTTACCCTGCTCCAGGCCATGTTCCAGGTAGGCTTCCAGGCAGTCCGGGTCGAAGTGGCGGAACAGGGTCTTGCCGGCGAAGTAGCGGCGGGCGCTGTCGCGGTCGGGAAATGCCTCGCGCCGGCCCAGGGTGCGCCCGGCCGGGGTGATGCGGTCGATGAAGCCCAGGCGCTTGGCGGCCTGGATCAGCCATTCATCGGCACGGGTCAGCACCGGCGAGTCGAGCATCACCACCCCACGGTAAAACTCCGGGCGGCGCAGCGCCGCATGCAGGTGCAGCACGCCGCCCAGCGAATGGCCGACACCCCAGACCGGCGCATCCTGCTGCTCGAGGTGATGCAGCAGTTCGTCCACCAGGTTCTGCCAGTTGTCGTTGACCGGAAAACGCGGGTCGTGGGCGTGCTGCGCCAGGTGATGCACCTCGTAGTCCGGCTCCAGGGCGGCGAACAGCTTGCCGTAGGTGGCCGAGGGGAAGCCGTTGGCGTGGGCGAAGAAGATCTGCTGCGACATGGCCGCCTGCTCTGCACGAGGGATGGATAGCCCATTGTCGGCAAGCCGGACCCTGGCGGCAACGTTCGGAAAGGTCATCGCCGGTGGCGATCAGGTCATTCAGCAGCGCTCGAGGCTGGCCAGCGAACGGTGCAGGCAGGCTTGCATGTAGCCCAGTTGCCACTCCAGGGCCTGGCGGCCCAGGCTGCAGTCGTTCTCATTGTCAGCCAACCGGCGCAGGGCCAGACAGCTGGTCTGCAGCAGGTGCGCCATGCGGATGCTGGCCTGGCGCAGTTGCTCGAACTCATGCTGGCCTTCGAACCGGCGTATCAGCTCATCAAGCTTGGCATCGGCGATGTCCTGCATCAGGCGATACTCGGCGAAATCCAGCCGACCATCGTCCGTCAGCTTGTCGAGCAGCCACTGCGGGTCGACCGAGCGCACCAGCGCCATGCGATAACGGCTCACTCACCACTCCCTGTGCCTGTCGGCCCCATGAATCATTCACCGCGCCACGCTACTTGGGCCGCCTCCCGGCTGGCAACTGACAGAAATACCAGTTGCCAGGGCTCAGCCCAGCCCTTTCAAGGTCTTGATACTTGGCGTCCGGCTTGGACTTGCCGGGGCTGCTTTGCAGC